>JBNMJS010000069.1:0-9749 GCA_050873965.1 Cyanobacteriota bacterium
ATTCTATATTGTTTATTATAAATTTGTAGATACAACTTTCCTTGCTGGATATAATTATAATGAAAATAGTACAATAACATTTCATTATATGTTTATAGTGAATTTTTTATATTGGCCTTGTATAATTATACATCTTTGTTTATTGATGTATATTTTTAAAAAATCTAATTTTTTAAAGACATTTATTTATCCACTAAGTATGGCAATATTATTTGTTTTAATCTATAACTTATTGATAGTTAGTTATTTTGTTGTTGGAATGGTTACACTTTATTATACATATATTCCTGCTACAGTAATAGTATGTCTTTCTTTATTATTTGGTTTGTATTCTGATATTAAAACATTTAGAAATATTGAAATAGAATCAAATTATAATTTTATCTGTAGTATTAAACAGAAATTTAAAAATCAAATTCATTCTGTGCAAAAGAGTTTCATCAATTTTTTACGAAAATTTTGATATAATATTTATTTTTTTAAAATATGTTTTAAGTATTGACCAGTATATGAATTTTTAACTTTTGCAATATCAGATGGTGTACCTTGTGCAACGATTTGTCCACCAGCATTACCACCATCTGGTCCTAAATCAATAATATTATCTGCAATTTTGATTAAGTCCATATTATGTTCAATAATCAATATAGTATTACCCGTATCTGCCAGTCTATGTAATATTTTGATTAATTTATCTAAATCAGACCAATGCAAACCAACAGATGGTTCATCAAGCAAGTATAATGTTTTGCCTGTTGCACGTTTGTTTAGTTCAGAAGCAAGTTTTATACGTTGTGCTTCACCACCAGATAATGTTGTTGCACTTTGACCTAGTTTAATATAATCTAGTCCGACATCGTTCAAGGTTTGTAATTTGTTTTTGATTTGAGGAATGCTATCGAAAAATTCCAATGCTTCTTTTACACTCATTTCCAAAACATCATATATAGTTTTACCTTTATATTTAACTTCTAAAGTTTCGCTATTATATCGTTTTCCACCACAAACATCACATTTTACATAAACATCTGATAAGAAGTTCATTTCAATTTTTAATAGACCATCACCTTTGCATGCTTCGCAACGTCCGCCTTTTACATTGAAACTGAATCTGCCGGCTTTGTATCCTCTCATTTTTGCTTCATTTGTTTTTGCAAACAATTCTCTAATTGGTGTGAATATATCTGTATAAGTTGCAGGGTTTGAACGAGGTGTTCTACCAATTGGCGATTGGTCAACATCAATTACTTTATCTATATGTTCAAAACCAGTTATTTCATCAACACCTTGTGGTTTAGGTTTGTTTCCACGTAGTTTGTGTATTGCGTATTGATAGATAATGTCATTCATTAAAGTTGATTTTCCAGAACCAGAAACACCTGTCAAAACGGTTATTTTACCTAGTGGTATATCAATATCAAGATTTTTTAAATTGTTTTTGTGAGCATTTTTTACATGTAAAAATTCACCATTACCTTCACGTAATTTGTCAGGGATTGGAATAAATCTTTCACCTGATAAATATTTTCCAGTTAAAGAGTCTTTAGTATTAATTATGTCGTCAATATTGCCTTTTGCGACTATTCTTCCACCATTAACACCTGCGTTTGGACCAATATCAACGATATAATCTGCATTACGCATTGTATCTTCATCGTGTTCCACTACAATAAGTGTATTGCCTAAATTTCTTAAATGTAAAAGTGTTTTTATTAATCTGTCATTATCTTTTTGGTGCAAACCAATTGATGGTTCATCAAGTACGTACAAAACTCCTGATAATCCACTACCAATTTGTGTTGCTAGTCTAATTCTTTGTGCTTCACCACCTGATAAAGTTCCAGCCATACGTGCTAAATTCAAATAACTTAAACCGACATCTATCAAGAATTTTAATCTTGAACGGATTTCATCTAAAACTTGTTTAACAATCTTTAATTGAAAGTCGTTTAATTCAAGGTATAAGTTTGATACAAATTTATAGGCTTCATCAATTGGCATTGTACAAAGTTCATGAATATTTACTCCACAAATTCTTACTGCCAATGGGAAAGGTTTTAATCTTCCTCCACCACAGGCTTTGCATGGTGTTGTAATCATGTATTTTTGAATTTCTTCTCGCCAATATTCACCCTCTGTTTCATTATAATGCTTCATTAAAAATGGTATTACGCCATCATAAGGTCGTAATTTTGAAACATATCTTTTTGTGCCGAAACGTTTAACTCTTATAGGTAAAGTTTCACGTCCGGAACCGTATAAAATAATTTCTTGTTGTTCTGGTGTTAAAATACAAAATGGAGTATTCATACTGAATCCATAATAATCAGCAACACTTGAAAGTAGGTCAAAATAATAACTATTAGAAGTCTTGGCCCAAGGGAATATTGCACCATTTGCTAAAGATTTTGTTTTGTCTGGTACGACTAAATCTGGATCAATTTGAAAATCTACGCCTAAACCAGAACATCTTTCACAAGCACCATAAGGGTTGTTAAAACTAAATATTCTTGGTGCTAATTCTTCAAAACTTATACCACAATTTTCACAAGCCAATTTTTCGCTGTACATAATTTCTTCACCACCAATAACATCTACTATTACGATGCCATCGGCTTTTAGGAGTGCTATTTGTACACTGTCGGCTATACGTGATTGTGCAGTATCTTTTATAACAATTCTATCTACTACAACTTGAATGTCGTGTTTTTTTGTTTTTGCAAGTTTAATGTCGTCCTCATCAAGGTTATAAATTTCATTATCTGCTTTAACTCTAACGAAGCCGTCTTGACGTAATTCATTAAATAAAGATTCAAATTCGCCTTTTTTCCCTTTTACAACAGGTGCTAAAATTTGAATTTTTGTACCTGTTGGGAGTTTCATTATTGAAGTTACGATTTCATCTATTGTTTGTGGTTTGATTTCTGCTCCACATTTTGGACAATATGGAGTACCTGCTCTTGCGTATAAAAGTCTTAGGTAGTCATAAATTTCCGTAACTGTTCCGACTGTTGAACGAGGGTTGTTGCTAGTGGATTTTTGGTCAATAGATATTGCTGGAGTAAGTCCATCTATCGAGTCAACATTAGGTTTATCCATTTGACCTAAAAATTGTCTTGCATAAGTTGAAAGACTTTCTACGTATCTTCTTTGACCTTCTGCAAAAATCGTATCGAATGCTAGAGAACTTTTACCAGAACCTGATACTCCAGTAAAAACAATTAGTTCGTTTTTTGGAAGTTCTAAAGATACATTTTGTAAATTATGTTGTCTTGCTCCTCTAATAACTATTTTATCGTTCATAATCATACCCAAATTTTAACAATAATATTTTACATCAATTATATTTTTAGAACAATTTTTAGTTATTAAAAATAAAAAGACCATTCACGGGGTGTGAAAGGTTTTAAGAATTTTATTTTCAGGGGGGGAGAAAATAATATAAATTGTTTAAAATTTTTGTTTAATCTCTAAAGAAAAATCAGAACCCGTTAGGCGAAGTTTTCAAACTTGATAACTTTGGGGAGTTGTTATTTTTAACACCCTTCGGGTTATCTGAAAATTAATTATTCGAGATTTTAATGTACACTAAACAATCTGAGGGGGGAATGATTGTTTAGTAAAAATTTGTTTTAAGTTTTAGCAACAGCAGCACATGTGACAGCCACCAAAACCACCAAATCCGAATCCACCGAATCCTAAACCACCAAATCCAAACATTGGTGCAAATCCTGTGTATCCATTGCTATAACCACCCATAAATTGACCATTCCCTAGATAGCCGTATTTATTAAGTGCGTAACCACCGTCTACCCAAGATGATAGACCGGTTGGTTGGTCTAAATCACAGTAGAATGTATCACCGTAATTTATAGTTGAATATGCTGGAAAACAACCGAAGTTACTTCTTGTAGCTAATGCCAACATTCCAAATCCGTATGCTAAGTTGTTTCCAAATGACATAGTTTTTAATTCCCCAATTAATCCCCGTGTCTATATAAAGTTTTTTTGTTTTTGAAAATTGACTAAAATAAATGAAAATTTTTATATAATTTTATAACTTTGTCTGTAATTCAGTAATAATAAGAAACTATATGTTTACATAACTTAATAATACCCCTGTTTTATTAAAGTTTTTATTAATTTTGTCGTCATGTAATATGGTATGAAGTGTCGCATACTGTATTGACAACAAATAAAATTAGATTAGGACGTATGGCGAATAGTGTAAGTAATGATAACAATGATAATAATATCTCGATAAATGAACTTCAAAGAAAGTTATCGAGTTCTGAATCCACTATTTATACCGAGCAGGGTATGAAGTCTATTTTTGATGCTTATAATGCAAAGAAGAATTCTGATAATGAATCTGTAGAAGTTTTAGATTCGAATGAATTACAAAGTTTAATTGATGATATAAAAACGTATGATGGTAAGGTCAATGCTGATAAAAAAGATGGTTATATTGATATAGATGAAGCCAATTTATTTGTAAAAGATTTTAATGAAAAACATAAAGATGCTCCGATAAAATCAGAAGATTTGTTTGGGTTTGTTACAAATTTTTTAAAACGTCAGAATGTTAATAATAAGAAAAGTGAAGTAGTTCAGCGAAATGTAAAAACTGTGGGTAAACCACTTTCTAGAAAATCTGTTTCGATGGTTGCGTATGTTGATGGTGAACCTAAAGATGTAGATGTTGATATTGAATTGTATGCAACAGAAGATAAAAAATATGTTCTTATGTATAAATATGGTGCAACAACTGGTTCTGAATATGAGCAAAATATAGCACAAGAATATGGTTATGTCGGAGGTAATGCTTGGGGTGAATTTATGAATAATTCTCTTCAATTTGATTCAAAGACTTATGAAATAAAATTTACACCAACGGCATTAACTGATAAAAATAAAAAAGTTAATACCTCAAATGTCGCTGGTGGTTCGCCAACATCTCTGTCAAAAGTTGGGACAAGAGTTGATAAACCATTTACAGATAATGAAGTTTCAAAAATAGATGATAGGTATTCGAGTCCTGATGTTGTCAACACAATTGCAGCATTTTGTGATTTCTTGAAAACGTCTATCGCTCAAGCTGAACAAGATTTGAATAATGATGCAAAAACTTATGGCTGGGCAGAACATGTTGCAGATTTTATTGGTGAAATTCGTGATGTTAATACAATGTCAAATATGCGTCAACTGATTGCAGATGCAAAACAATATTTGTATATGATGATGAATGCTGACAATTCACCAGACGGTATAAAGGCAGGTAAAGATTTCTTTGCTGTGTTTAAAAACTTTACTGGTAAAGAAAATTTTGATGAGAAAGAAGTACAAAAATTTTTACAGGCAAAACAAAAATATGATTCACAAGAACCAGTTATTCAAACGTACAAATATATAAAAAGTAATTTGAATGATTCTGTAAATAAATATGCTAAATATTATTACAGTAATAAGAATGAAAGTTTTAGGGAGGATAGATATAATCAATCTAAAGTTAGCGAAGCCTTTGATAATATGTATAATATGTTTGGCTCTTTGACTGGCATGTCTAAAGATAATTTTACTTCTATGATAAAAGGTTTGGAAGAAAAAGACGAAGATCCAATAGCATTTCTACGTAATTTCTCTAAGAACATACTTAATGCATCTGAACAAAATGTAAAAGAAACATTAAGCATTGATGATATAAGTAAATTAGATGATTATGAAGACAATATAAAAGATAAATATGACGATTTGAGAAAATCTGCATTGGGTGATGATGGTGATTTGGTGAATCGTATTTCTAAATATAACGATTCACAAATTATTGGTGGTGCAGTTATTAGTGGTCTAGCTCAAATGGGATTATATGCAGCGTGTTTAACATTCTGTCCAGAGTTTGCATTCGCTAAAGGTATAGAATCTATTAGTTCGATTGGAAAAACATCTGCAACACTTCTTTCTTTGTTGTCTAAAGAAGGTTTAAGGTCGGGTACTTCTTATGCATTATCATCTATTGTTGTTGATACGGCAAATAGAGCGAGTGACGATATTGATGAAGATAATTGGGAAGCAATGAAGAGTGTTGGTAAAACTGCAACAATTGAATTTTTTGCAGGATACTTCTTCGATGGGTTTTTAAAAGCAAAATTGTTTAAGAAAGGTGAAACTGCAGTAATTAATAAAGAAAATGATTTACGAGAATTGCATGATAAAGTTGGTAAAGCATTTTTAGATGGTTCAAATTCAGGTGCAAGATTTGATGCTAAATTTATTGGTAAAGTCGCACTTACAAGGACGGCTGCTGGCGGAATCGGTGGAACAAAAGATAGTATTAAGGAAACTTTTAAAGAATCTTGTTATGGTAAATATAGTTTGAGTGGTATAGGCTTAGCATTTGTTGCTGGTGCTATATCTAATGCAACAATGATAAAATTTAAAAACTCTAGTTATGTAAAAGAAGAACATAAAATATTTGGTAAATTTATTGAAAAAGGTCCTAAAAAAGGTACTAAAAATGATATAAATTCATATCTTGATACATTAGAACCTGACGAGAGAATGTATATTAAAGATTATTTATCTAAAATTCGTGTTGAAATTATGCAATATATGAATGCTCATTCAAATGAAGATGGTGCAAAGGAAGCACTTCAATTTTTTAAAGATAATCCTACAGCACTTGATGAAATGGCAATACAATATAAAGCAGTTGAAAATTTTATTAATAAATAGATACTTGTAAAATTTCTTTAATAAAAGTTGCTTTAATAAGCAATTTTTGTTTATTTTGGTACTTATATATAGTATGTAGTAGTGTGAATAATATTGGAGTGTTTAAATGCAAACACAAAATTCTAATGTGAATTTTGGAATGGCGTTTCGAAGTCCTTCTAAATCTGCAATGCCATATTTTAAAAAATATTTAGCGAACGGTACTGGAAAAATTGATACCGAAGCTTTGGGTGATTTTGTAATTAGACAATCTAAGAATAAAAAAGTGGATATGCAATATTTGCATACAAAAAATGGTGATGTATTTGAAGTGTTTGCTGTTGATAATCCATATTATAAAAATGTAACTATTCCAATTAAATCGGCAGAAATAGATAAACCTCAGAAAAAAGGCTTTTTTGAAGGAATAAAGGATTGGTATAATACGAAATGTGCTAATTATAAGTATGTTTCAGAAGGTTCTATGACTAATTTGCCATCTGAATTAAAACAAGCAGGTGAGGTGGCAGATAAGTTAGAAAAAGAATTAACATAATTAATTATCAATCATGTATTTTGTATATTTACTTGAAAATATTATTTATTAAATAATGTTAAGATTTGTTATGTACTGTACTTTTCAGTCATACTATATATTTTGATGATAATCTATTGACAATATGAATTGAGAGTATAGAATAGAAATAAGAGTTAAACTTAAAAAAGAGAGTTAAACTTTATAAAGTTAGTAGTATATAGTAAAAGAAAAGGAGATTAATCTCATGGCACGTGAAAAGTATGAACGTACGAAACCACACGTTAACATTGGTACAATTGGCCACGTTGACCACGGTAAAACAACATTAACTGCTGCTATTACAGGAACATTGGCTGCTGCTGGTCAAGCAGAAGCTAAAAAATTCGATGAAATCGACGCAGCTCCTGAAGAAAAAGCAAGAGGTATAACCATTTCTACAGCTCACGTAGAATATGAAACTGCAACAAGACACTATGCTCACGTTGACTGCCCAGGCCACGCTGACTATGTTAAAAACATGATCACTGGTGCTGCTCAAATGGACGGTGCTATTCTTGTTGTTGCTGCAACTGATGGTGCTATGCCTCAAACTCGTGAACACATTCTACTTGCTAGACAGGTTGGTGTTCCAAACTTAGTTGTATTCTTAAACAAATGCGATATGGTTGATGATCCAGAATTGTTAGAATTAGTTGAAATGGAAGTTAGAGAATTATTAACTTCTTATGAATTCGACGGTGACAACATTCCTGTTATCCACGGTTCAGCTTTAAAAGCTTTAGAAGCAGTTCAAGCTAACCCATCAATCAAAAGAGGCGAAAATGAATGGACTGATAAGATTTGGGAATTGATGGATGCTATCGATACATACTTCCCAACTCCAGAACGTGATTTAGATAAACCATTCTTGATGCCTATCGAAGATATCTTCTCAATCACAGGTCGTGGTACTGTTGCGACTGGTAGAGTTGAACGTGGTATCGTTAAAGTTGGTGACGAAGTTGAATTAGTTGGTTTAGGCGAAACTAAGAAAACTACAGTTACTGGTGTTGAAATGTTTAGAAAATCACTTGACCAAGGTCAAGCTGGTGATAACATTGGTGCTTTATTGCGTGGTGTTGATAAAACTGAAATCCAACGTGGTCAAGTTTTATGTAAACCTGGTTCAATCCACCCACACACTAAATTCACAGCTAACGTTTACGTATTGAAGAAAGAAGAAGGCGGACGTCACACTCCATTCTTCCCTGGTTATAGACCTCAATTCTATATCAGAACAACTGACGTTACTGGTTCTATCAAATTTGATGGTGAAATGGTAATGCCTGGTGATAACGTAGTTATGGAAGTTGAACTTATTGCTCCTGTAGCTATCGAACAAGGTATGAGATTCGCTATCCGTGAAGGTGGTAGAACAGTTGGTGCCGGTGTTGTTGATAAAATTATTGAATAATCTTATTTAGTGATTTTTCAATTACGAAAGTACAAAAAACAGGCTGATTATTTTAATCAGTCTGTTTTTTTATTATTTTATATGTTATATGTCTTATATTTATGCAGTTGCTTTAAATGGTTTTGGGGCAATTAATTCTGGTGTAATATTAGGTGCTTTTGGTGCATTAGTATTTTGCTCATCGTTTTTACCCATTCTATCTTTAAATAGGTCATTTAAGTCAAAACCTGCATTAACAAGTTCTTTTAAGCCAACTAAAATTGCAGTCATTGTTGAAATTCCTTCAACTGCTCCTTTTGGTGAAATGAGTTGTTTAACATTTCCATTTGATGCACCTAATACTGCATCTTGTAGAACGAAGCCATCTTGTTCAGGACTGCGTTCTAATCCATTCGGATTTGTAAATGGTGTTAATTTTTGAGTATCGCCAGATATTTCAGGTGCAAAACTAATCGTCATTGGTGGTGTTATACCTTTTTGTTTTGCTTGTTCTTGCAAATTCTGAGCGATTTCATTTCTAATTTTTGCTGCATCTTCCGGTGTATATTTAGGGGTTGCAGTTTGTACATTTGGTTGCATACTTACATCAGACATATTATATTACCTCACACTACATTACACTTGTTTATATAAAGTAAATTTAAATAAAAAATTTGCGTGTTTGTAAAAATATATTACAAATAGATTATTGACATTTATAGACAGAGGATTAAAATTAATCTAAAGGAGGATTGCTATGAAAAAATTTATGATTATGTTGTTAGCAGCAGGTATGCTTGTATTTAGTGCTGTAGCAGTAAATGCAGCAACAAAAGCACCAGTTGCGACATCACATCAACAAACTTGTAGTTGTTGTAAAGAAGGCTGTACATGTGGCGACTGCGACAAATGCAAAGCAACAAAATGTAACTGTTGTAAAGAAGGTTGTACATGTGGCGACTGCGACAAATGCAAAGCAACAAAATGCAACTGTTGTAAAGAAGGCTGCACATGTGGCGACTGCGACAAATGCAAAGCAACAAAATGCAACTGTTGTAAAGAAGGCTG
>JBNMJS010000070.1:0-9671 GCA_050873965.1 Cyanobacteriota bacterium
ATTCGTTTGCCATCTGTAATTTTTGAGCTTCTAATCTTGCTGCCTTGTATTCGATTTGGTGCATTCTAGCTGTCAAATTTAGCAATCTTGCTTGTGATGATGATAAACCCATATCCGTATTCCTTTTTTCTGTTCCGTACTTTGTATTACGGCAAACTATTGTATAAACTTTAGGATTTTAAATTATATCTTTACATTTTGTTACAATAAAGCTCAAAGAATAATAATAACTTTACACTCACAGCGTGTTTATAGTAGGATATTAAAAATTGTTTAAGATAATAAGAGGATTAGAGATGACAAAATTTAAAGTTGGTTTAGTAGGTTTAGGCACAGTTGGGACTGGTGTTTACAAGACCTTACAAAATTTTAATGATGTCGAAATCGTTAAAATTGCAGTTAAAAATATTCACAAGAAGAGAGATATTGAAAACTTTGATGAGTCATTAATGACCACCGATCCTTATGAAATAGTTAACAACCCTGATATTGACATATTAGTAGAGGTTATTGGTGGTGTTAATCCGGCATGGGATATAATCTCAAAAGCAATAGAAAATGGTAAGCATGTTGTTACTGCAAACAAAGAATTATTAGCAAAAAAAGGTGAAGAATTATTTAATTTAGCAGAGAAATATAACAAAGTCGTATTATATGAAGCAGCAATTGCTGGTGGTATTCCATTAATTATGCCAATAAAAACAATTATGGCCGGCAACAAAATCACTCAAATTAAAGCAATATTAAACGGTACGACAAACTATATTCTTACAAAAATGGATACTGATGGAGCATCTTATGCTGATGTTCTAAAAGAAGCACAAGAATTAGGTTATGCAGAAACTGATCCTACTGGTGATGTTGAAGGATTTGATGCTGCTTACAAAATTACAACATTATCTACAATTGCTTTTGGCAAAAGAGTGAAATTAAACAATGTATATAGAGAAGGTATTACAAAAGTTCGTGCCGAAGATATGCAAATGGCTAATGAATTGGGTTACAAAATCAAACTTATCGCATTAGGTAATCTTGATGAAAATGGCAATGCAGATGTTCGTGTTCATCCTATGTTGGTTTCTAAGCATTCTGAACTTGCACATATCAATTATGTAACAAACTCTGTATGCTTAAATGGTTATCCAATGGGTAAAATTGCATTTTCTGGTCCTGGGGCAGGCGAATTTCCAACTGCAAGTTCTGTTGTTGGTGACATTTTGAATATTGTAGAAGAATTAAAACATTCTGAATATATCTTACCAATGATGAGATGTAACCACTCAGAAAATGCAAAAATGATTGATATTTCTGAAACATATAATAAATATTATATTTCTATTACAGCACCAAACAATATTGGTGTTATTGGAAAAATTGGTACTATTTGTGCAAACAAACATATCAGTTTGTCTAGCATCTTACAAAAAGGTGTATCAGATGACAATACGGCTGATATTACAGTTATCACAGAAAAATGTAAAGAAGCCGATATACAATCTGCAATCTCAGAATTAGAAGATTGTAAAATTAATAGTTTAATAAGAGTAGAATTATAGAAAAGGAGTAACAAATGTATTATCAAGGTTTAATTAACAGATATAGAGAATATTTACCTGTAACAGATACAACACCTGTTGTAACTCTAAACGAAGGAAATACTCCTTTAATAAAGGCTGATAATCTAGCAAAGAAAATTGGCTTAGATGCTAATATTTATTTAAAATTTGATGGTTGCAACCCAACTGGTAGTTTCAAAGACCGTGGTATGACTATGGCCGTTACAAAAGCAAAAGAATCAGGTTCTGAAGCAATTATTTGTGCTTCGACTGGTAATACAAGTGCTTCTGCTGCTGCATTCGGTGCAAAAGCAGGAATGAGAACATTAGTATTGATTCCAGATGGATATATTGCACTAGGTAAACTTTCACAAGCAATGATGTACGGAGCAGAAATCATTGCAATTCAAGGCAATTTCGACGTTGCGTTAGAATTTGTAAGAAAAATTTCTGATACACAGCCTATAACATTAGTAAATTCTGTAAATCCATATAGAATTGAAGGACAAAAAACTGGTGCTTTTGAAATATGTGATGCACTTGGCAAAGCACCTGATTACCACTTCATACCTGTTGGTAACGCTGGTAATATTACAGCATACTGGAAAGGTTATAAAGAATATAACGAAATAGGTAAGATTTCAACATTGCCTAAAATGATGGGATATGAAGCAGAAGGTTCAGCTGCAATTGTACGTGGAGAAAGAATTCTTAATCCAGAAACACTTGCAACAGCAATTAGAATTGGCAATCCAGCAAGCTGGGATAAAGCCGTAGCAGCAAGAGATGAAAGCAATGGTAAAATCGGCTGTGTAACAGATGAAAAAATTGTTGAAGCATATAAGTTATTAGCATCTACTGAAGGTATCTTTGCAGAACCAGCAAGTGCTGCATCAGTTGCTGGCTTAATACAAGCAAAAGAGCAAAACCTTGTTAAGGAAGGTTCTGACATCGTTTGCGTATTAACTGGTAACGGTTTAAAAGATCCTGATAATGCTATTAAGTATGCTAATGCAGAAGTAAAGAAAGCCCCTGCTGAATTAGATGCAGTTATGAAAATAATCATGGGCTAATCTTTAAGAATTATTCAAAATAAAAAGGTTCTAAATCAAATTAGAACCTTTTTTATATTAATTTTATTCTATAAATAGAAACTAATTAAAATAATTAACTACATCATTTCTATTGATTTTTGTTTGTTCTGATGTAGATAAATTTTTAATAGAAACCATACCAGAATTGATTTCATCTTCACCAAGAATAATAGCAAATTTTGCAACTTTTGATGCCTTTTCCATTTGTTTAGTAAACTTCTTAGCATTAAAATCAAAATCAACACTGATATTAGAATCTCTCAATAATTTAACTAACTTAAGAGCTTCTATTTTATCAGTAGATACTACATAAGCATCTAATTTTTCTTTTTCAATGTTGCTTATTAACGAATATAAACGTTCCATACCCATAGCAAAACCAATCGCTGGAGTATCTACACCGCCTAGATTTCTAACTAAACTGTCATAACGTCCACCACCACAAACAGCATTTTGTGAACCAAGATTATTTGATTTCACTTCAAAAACAGTTCTATTATAATAATCTAAACCTCTAACCAATAATTTATTAACAGAATATTTTATATTCAAAGCATCTAAATAAGATTTTAATTGTTCAAAATGTTCATGACATTCAGGACAAATAAAATCACCTTGAATAACTTCTTTAACTTCAGGTTTTTCGAAAATTGCTTTACAAGATTCAACTTTACAATCAAGTAATCTTAAAGGATTCTTTTCATATCTATTTTGACAATCTTCGCATAAATCATTGAAATAAGGTTTTAAAACTTCTTTTATTTTTGTTTTATACTCTTCACGACATGTAGGACAACCTAGAGAATTTATTTCTACATCTAAATCATTCAAACCTAAAGATTTCAAATAAGAAACTGCTAACTCAATAACTTCTGCATCTGCTGTGGCATCTTTAATACCAAACATTTCAACACCTACTTGATGAAATTGTCTTTGACGACCTGCTTGAGGACGTTCGTATCTAAACATTGGTCCTTTATACCATAATTTTACAGGTGCTGATAAACGATGCATACCATTTTCGATAAAAGAACGAACAACACCAGCCGTATTTTCAGGTCTAAGTGTTAAACTGCGTTCACTCTTTTCAAAAGTGTACATTTCCTTATTCACAATATCTGTAGTATCACCAACACCTCTAGCAAACAATTCTGTTGCTTCAAAAATAGGTGTTCTTAATTCTCCATAACCTGCATTAGAAAAAATTCTATTTGCGTTTTCTTCCATCAAGTGCCAAATAGGCATTTCTTCCGGAAGAATATCTTTTGTTCCTTTTTGTACTTTAATAATATTTCCCATAATAACTAAATTATATTATAAAAATAAAAGTTATAAACTTCTGTATTAAAAATTTTTGCTTTATAATCATGTTGGCGAGGATAAAATGAAAAAGACAACATGCTTATTACCACTAGCTTTAGGAACTTTTGGACTAGGTATAACAGAATACGTAATGATGGGAATTTTACCTGATATTGCCAAGACAATGGGCGTATCAATACCACTTGCTGGAAACTTTATTTCATCTTATGCATTAGGAGTTGTCTTTGGTTCAATATTATTAGTTTTATTAGGTAGGACTAAGCCTCTAAAGAACATACTAATTGTTTTAGTAAACATTTTTACATTGGCAAATTTTTCACTTGCATTTATAAATCATTATTCATTATTTTGTTTAGTAAGATTTATTGCTGGCTTGCCACATGGAGCATTTTTCGGAGTAGGTGCTATTGTTGCAAGCAAAGTTGCTGACAATGGAAAAGAAAATTCTGCTGTCGCAAAAATGGTTTCAGGAATGGCAATTGCAAATCTTTGTGGGATACCATTTGGTACATTCATTAGTCACTCATTCTCTTGGCGAATAATATTCATATTTGTTGGACTATTTGGTCTTTTTATTCTATATACTGCATTAAAACTTGTACCAAAAGTTGCACCACCTGAAACAAAAAGTTTTCTCAGTCAATTTAAAATTTTCAAATCACTTTCTGTTTGGATTTTAATCTTAGCAGTTATTTTAGGAAATGGTGGCATTTTCTGTTGGTATAGTTATATAAATCCTTTATTAGTAAATTTATCAGGCATTAAACCTCAATTTGTTTCAACATTGATGATTTTGGCAGGTGCAGGCATGTGTATTGGTACAGGCTTAGCAGGCAAACTATCTGATAGATTTAAACCCTCTATCATAGCTAGTTTAATACAATTAATTGCTTGTTTATCATTAGTATTAATATTTTTATTTGGACACATATCAATAATCTCAATAATACTTATGTTTATTTGTACAGGTTGCTTGTTTGGCGTATCGACTCCTCAACAAACACTACTAATAAAATATGCAAAAGGTGGAGAAATGCTAGGAGCATCTTGCTCTCAAATATCATTTAACTTAGGTAATGCAATAGGTGCATTTGTTGGTGGAATACCAATTTCATTAGGTTATGGCTACCAGTACACAGCATTATACGGTTCAGGATTTACAATAATAGGATTTTTATTATTATACTTTTTCTATTTAAGATATGAATATATAAGGACTAATTAATGAAAAGAAAAACAATAGGATTTATAAATGGAGCAATTGCAGCAGCAAGTTATGGTACGAATCCATTATTTGCATTACCACTATACGCTAGAGGACTAAATGTCAATTCTGTATTGTTTTATAGATATGCTTTTGCAGTTGTAATATACGCTTTATGGTTAAAATTCGTCAAAAAGATTTCTTTTAAAATTACGAAAAGAGAATTATTACCAATATTTGCATTGGGCGTTTTATATTCACTATCTTCAATAACATTATTTTCTTCATTTCAATTTATTGAAGCAGGTGTTGCTTGCACTATATTATTTATTTATCCAGTAATTGTTGCATTAATAATGTCAATATTTTTCAAAGAAAAACTAACAAAAACTGTTATAGGTTCAATATTTTTAACTTCTATCGGTATTTTGTTGTTATATAAAGGTAAAAATGGCATATCATTAAACCTAAATGGTATAATTTTAGTGTTGTTTTCAGCATTATCATACGCACTATATATGATTGGTATAAACACAATAAAAACTATACAAAAAATCAATCGTGCAAAACTTACATTTTACGTTATGACTGCTGGTTTGACAGTTTATATTTATAATATATTTACAACAACTCCACTACAAACTTTATCAACGCCATCAATGTGGATATTTGCAATGGGTTTAGCTTTATTCCCAACAATTATTTCTTTAGAAACGATTACTGTTTCAATAAAACTAATTGGCTCAACTACAACGGCAATACTAGGAGCGTTAGAGCCATTAACTGCCATTTTCTTTGGAATAATATTCTTCCACGAACAGATGACTGTAAGAATAGCAAGTGGTGTTATCCTTATTTTAATTGGCGTGTTCCAAATAATTTTAAATAAGAAAAAATAAACTATATATTTTTCACTAAATTTAAAACTGTATCAGCATATTCATTATGCTTATCATGGAAAATGTGTCCCGCATTTTCAAGAACAACTAATTTGTTTTGTTCACTAAATTTCGTATGAGAATTAAGTTCTTTTATAAATTCGTAAGGATTTTCACCAGCACAACTATCTTTATCACCAACTATAAATGCACCTTTTACAGAAATTTTAGTTAATGCATCAAAATTGCCATCATGACTAAATACAGGACAATTTTTTAATGATTTATTATTATAGAATTTTAATACAGTATTTGCACTCATTGGAGAAAAACCAACTATTAAATATGGCAAGATTTCATCACCACGATTTTCGCTAACAAATTGTTTTGCCATTTTTATATAAGTTTCTTTCAATGGTACATCTTGAAATTTTGCTAAATCAACAGCACCAGAAACTATAAAGAATTTTATAGCAGAATCATGATTTATTGATAAATAATGAATAATTTTATTAGAACCAAGTGAATGTCCAGCCAAAATAATATTTTTATAACCCAATTCTTTTGCATAATTCACATAAGCATCAATATCTTCATAAACGACATCAAAATCATCGAACAAAACACCTTTTTGTTCTTGTTTATTAGTTTTAAGATTTGAATAATTAAATAATGTATAAGCATCCATTGCTTGTCCACAAATATACGCATATCCATTTTTAGCCAACGTAGTACCTGTTGTTTCTAGTAATTTATTTTGAAACATAGTTGAACAAATACCACTCATTAAAATTACAATAGTGTCAGTTTTGTGTTCAGGTTTCCACATCAAAGTACGCAACAAAAGCCCACGTTTTGTTTCGACATCAATAAAATTTATTCTATACTCCATGACTAAATATTTAACTCCTTAATCCAAGATTGAATATCTTCTAAAGATGCAGAATCACCATAAACAGTTAAACCTTTAAGGACTGTAGCATCTGGTGCATATTTTTGTAAATCAGAATATGTAGAAGAAGCACCTCCACCACCATGTGTACAAAATGGTACAATAATCTTTCCTGAGAAATCATTATGCAATACATAAGCCTTAACAACTTGTGCCATAGTGTACCACCAAACAGGTGTTCCTATAAAAATCACATCATAATCACTAACATCGCCATAATCAACTAAATCAGGCTGATAATCACTATTTTTTTCTTTTTTGGCAATATTAACAACAGTTGTATAATCTGTTGGATATTCTTCTACTGGCTTAATTTCAAACAAATCAGCATTCTTGCAATCAGCAATTTTTTCTGCAACAGATTTTGTATTACCTGACAAAGAAAAATAAGCAACTAAATATTTTTTATCATTCATAATAATCTCCTTTTTATTAATAATACGACTTTAGAGTAACTATCAGTCAAGGACAAATTTTAAAATCAAAATAATGATAAAAACCAAATAAAAAGATAAAAATATAAACTACTATATTAGAGTAACTCTCAATATAATATGGTGGAGATGGCGGGAGTCGAACCCGCGTCCAAAATGAATTAAAGCAGATACCTACGAGTGTAGTATCTTATTATCTCGAATATAGTTGGGAAGGCACCAAACCAAAACTATAAACACAGTTTCTTTGACGGAGAAACCAACCTTTGGTGGTTAACTTGATACTTCTACCACTATTGAAGTACTGTACTTGCATAATGGCCCAATAATACCGGCAAGTTGGGCATTAAAGGGTAGCATACTGCGAAATTAGGCAGCAAGAGCTTCTGGAGCTCTACGTGCAGCGAAAGCTGCAGTTGCATCTACAACGTTATTTTTAGCGTTTAATTTGTTTGCTTGTTGGTAATCGGGAACAGCACCCGAACCCGCAACCTGATTTAATCAAACATCCTGTCAAATCCAAAACATCCCCATACAGGTTTATATTTAATTATCATAGTACAATTTCTGTATTCACAGTATATTCTATATATTCTGTTTTTTCAAGTATAATTGTTGATAATACATATTTATGTTAAACTTAACATAATAAAATAAGTAATTGGGGAGTGTATATGTTTAATTTTTTGTCAAGAATTTATGACATCTTTGCTACAATATTTTTTATAATTTTTTATCCATTTGTGGCGATTGCAAGACTTCATACTGGAAAAGATTCTGGAACTAGAAGAATAAAATTAGGAATATTTAAAAATCCTCAATTAGGTGAAAAAGTTATTATGTTCCATGCAGTTTCTGTTGGAGAAGTTTTATCATTAGAAAAATTAATAAAGAAAACAAAAGAAACATTTTCTGATTACAAAATTGTTTTAACAACAGGTACTAAAACTGGTCAAGAACTTGCAAAAAAGAAATATACAAATATAACAGACTATATTACATATTTCCCTTTTGATATACCATTTGCAGTAAACCAATTTTTAAACAAAATTAATCCATCAATAGTTTTGATTGCAGAAACAGAATTATGGCCAGAATTTGCAATCCAATGCAAGAGAAAAAATATACCATTAGTAATTATAAATGGTAGAATTTCAGATAAATCATACAGTTCTTACAAAAACCTTAGATTTTTCTTTGCTCCAATCCTTCGACTTTATACAAAAATATTTACTCAAAGTAATATTGACAACGAACGTTTTATTTCTATTGGAACAAAATCTGAAAATACAGAGGTTATGAAAAATTTAAAATTTGATGTTGAAAAAGTTGACTCAGATATAAATTTAGAAAAAGGTAATAATAAAGTTATAATTGCAGGTAGTACTCATTCAGGTGAAAATGAAATAGTGATAAGTGCATATAACAAACTTAAGCAATCCCATTCAAATTTAAAACTAATAATAGCACCTAGACACTTAGAACGAATTTCAGAAATTGAAAGAATTCTAAAAGACTATAACTTTAGCATTGGTTATCGTTCAAAAAATGATAAGTTTATAGATAAAGATATTATTATATTAGATACTTTAGGCGAATTAAAGAAAACTTATGCAATATGCGATATTGCATTTATAGGTGGTAGTTTTAATAATACTGGTGGCCACAATCCACTAGAAGCAACTATATACAACGTACCAACAATAACAGGTCCATCTATTAAAAACTTCAGAGATATATATGGGTTGTTATTCAGAGCAAACGCATCAAAATTAGTAAATAATGAAAATGAGCTAATACAATATGTTGATGAACTACTAAATAACAATGATAAACTACAAAATGCGATAAATAATTGTAAAACTATTTTTGAAGAACAAAAAGGTGCATTAGATTTTGTTATAGATAAAATTAATCTACTTAAAAAGTAATCTAATTTGCTTCAATTTCAATATCTATAATACCCATTTTTAATGCCTTAACGGCTGCATGAGTACGTCCATTTGCATTAAGTTTTTCAATAATTGAACAAATGTGAGCTTTTACTGTATGTATGCTAATTGAAAGCATATTTGCAATTTGAGTATTTGATTTGTTCTCAGCAACTAACTTAAGAACCTCATATTCTCTTTTAGTTAAATCTCTATTCATACAATACTTCCTTTCATAATTAAAATACAAAGTATGATTGAAATAATATTAGTCACGTGACTATTATTTAAGTATAATC
>JBNMJS010000071.1:0-9580 GCA_050873965.1 Cyanobacteriota bacterium
AAATACGTCACTGCGAGAAGTGAATGAAATGAACGACGAAGCAGTCCAGAAAAATATTATAATAAAATTAATAGATACTTCAGCTAAAGCCTCAGTATGACGTCTTTTTCGTCATTCTGAGCAGAGGAAGCAAAGGCACGAACGAAATGTGAGAGTGAAAATTTATAATCAAAAACCACGCTTTTTGATTTAAATTTGAACGGTGCCGTTTATTGCAACCGAGAAAAGCGAAGAATCTATTTTTATAGATATTGATATAAAATTTAAATAATATTTAATAGTCATGCTTGACGAAAATGTCGTTAAGTTCAAAGTGACAACTTTTATGGAAATGAAAAATGTGCCTGTATTATACAGGCACATCTTCTTTTATAAAAATTATTGAATCGTCAACTACTCTTTAGCACCTGATTTTTCAATGATTTCTTTTTCGATGTTAGCTGGAACTTGTTCGTAGTTATGGAATTCCATAGAGAATGTACCACGACCTTGAGTATTTGATCTCAAGTCAGTTGCATAACCGAACATGTTAGCCAATGGAACTAATGCTCTAACGATTACGTTACCAGTGTTGCCTTGAGGTTCTTGACCTTCAACACGACCACGTCTTCTTGAGATGTCACCGATGATTGTACCAGTGAATTCATCAGGAATTTCAATTTCAACTTTCATCATTGGTTCAAGGATACATGGTTGAGCTTTTCTAGTACCTTCTTTCATTGCCATAGAACCAGCAAGTTTGAATGCCATTTCAGAAGAGTCAACTTCGTGGTATGAACCATCGTAAAGTTCAACTTTAACGTCAATCATTGGGAATCCTGCTAAGATACCACCTTCAAGAGCTTCTTCCATACCTCTTCTTGCTGGTTCAATATATTCTCTAGGAATAGCACCACCAACAATTTTGTTTTCGAATACGAAACCTTCGTTTTCGCCAGCTGGAGAAATTCTAACTTTAACGTGACCATATTGACCTTTACCACCAGATTGTCTCTTGAATAATGATTCTTGGTCTGCTGTACCTCTGATTGTTTCACGGTATGCAACTTGTGGTTTACCAATGTTTGCTTCTACCTTGAATTCTCTCATCATACGGTCAACGATGATGTCTAAGTGAAGTTCACCCATACCAGAAATGATTGTTTGACCAGTTTCTGTATCAGATTTAACTCTGAATGATGGATCTTCTTCAGCAAGTTTTTGTAATGCAATACCCATTTTATCTTGGTCAGCTTTTGTTTTTGGTTCAATAGCAACTGAGATAACTGGTTCAGGGAAGCTCATTCTTTCTAAGATGATTGGAGCTTTTTCATCACATAATGTGTCACCTGTTGTTGTTTCTTTTAAACCAACAGCTGCACAAATATCACCTGCATATACTTCATCTTCTTCTAATCTTTGGTCAGCATACATACGAACGATTCTTGAAATACGTTCTTTTTTGCCGTTTGTAGCGTTTAATACGTATGAACCTGATGCTAATTTACCAGAATATACACGTAAGAATGTTAAACGACCTACAAATGGGTCTGTCATAACTTTGAATGCTAATGCTGAGAATGGTTCGTCATCTGATGAATGTCTTTCAACTTTTGTTCCATCTTCTAATTCACCTTCAATAGCTTTTACATCAACTGGTGATGGCATATAATCAGCAACTGCGTTTAATAGTAATTGAACACCTTTGTTTTTGAATGCTGTACCACAAGTTACAGGAACGATTTTGTTGTCACAAACTGCTTTTCTTAAAGCTGCTTTTAATTCGTCGATAGAAATTTCTTCGCCTTCTAAGTATTTCATCATTACATCGTCATCAGTTTCAGCAATTGCTTCAACCATTGCTTCTCTGTATTCTTTAGCTTTGTCTAGCATATCTGCAGGAATGTCTTCTTCCTTGATGTCTGTACCTAAATCGTTTGTATAGATTTCAGCTTTCATTGTCATTAAATCAATTAAGCCTGTGAATTTATCTTCAGAACCGATTGGTAATTGGATAGGAACTGCGTTTCCACCTAATCTTGTTTTGATTTGGTCAACTACACGATAGAAATCAGCACCTGTTCTATCCATTTTGTTTACGAATACCATACGAGGTACTTCATATCTGTTTGCTTGTCTCCAAACTGTTTCTGATTGTGATTGTACACCACCAACAGCACAGAATACTGCAACAACACCGTCTAATACACGTAATGAACGTTCTACTTCGATTGTGAAGTCAACGTGGCCCGGTGTGCCGATAATGTTGATTTGGTGACCTTTCCAAGAAGCAGTTACTGCTGCTGATTGGATTGTGATACCACGTTCACGTTCTTGATCCATAAAGTCGGTTACAGCAGCACCATCGTGTACTTCACCGATTTTGTGAGTTTTACCTGTATAGAATAAGATACGTTCAGTGGTAGTTGTTTTACCTGCATCGATGTGAGCAGCAATACCAATGTTTCTAATCTTTTCTAATGGAGTTTTTCTTGCCATAGTTTTTTCTTCCTTTATTATTTATTACTCTTTCGATAACTACTCTATTATCTAATAATCTAATTATCACACAAAAATATTTTCGTTCAACTTCAATGTTAACAAAGTAAAGCCTAAATTTTATTTTTCTTTATAAAAAAAATCGAGCATATTTTTTATGCCCGATTTTTTTAGTTATATGTTGATTAGTTATTTGATTTTGCTGAAGTCTGCAACAATATCATAATAACTTCTTAATAGTGTCAACAATCCTATTCTGTTGTTTTTGATGTTTTCATCTTTATCCATTACTAGAACTTTTTCGAAGAATGCATCAATTTTAGAGTTTAGACCAACAAGTTGTTTTAGGTAATCACCGTAATTGTCTGTTGGCTCAATTGCTTTGATTGCAGAGTATAAATTACCTTCTTCTTCGCATTGGAATAAGTCTTCGTCAATAATTTCAAAAGAATTGTCTTTTAAAATTCTGATTACTCTGTTAGCATTTTCTATTGTCATAGGACTATCAAAGTTAGAAATTGCTTCTACACGTTTGATGTAGTCATATAATTTTTCTAAAGGATTACCAATTAAGCAACCTTCAAGAATATCTTTTCTATAAGTATCAGCCAAGAAAATTGTTAATCTTTGAATGATAAATTCTTCAACATCTTTTTGGCAATCTGCTTGAACAGGTAATAATTCTAATGCAGTCTTAATCAATTCTGAAATATTGATTTTTAAGTTATCTTCAATAATTGTTTTGATGATACCTAAGGCAGCACGTCTAACGCCCAATGGATCAGAAGAACCAGTTGGTTTCTTACCTGATGCGAATACTGCACAAATTGTATCAATCTTGTCAGCGATACCAACAACTTGACCTTCAATGCCTTTTGCTAATTCGCTATCAGCATTTAATGGGAAGTAATGTTCTTTGATACCTTCTGAAACTTTTTCATCTTCACCAGAAATACGAGCGTAATCAGCACCAATATATCCTTGCAATTCTGTGAATTCAAATACAAGGTTTGTTGCTAAGTCTGCCTTACATAAGTATGCAGTTCTTATGATAGACTCTGAATTTACACCCAATTCATCTGAAATTTGTTTTGATAATTTGATAATTCTTTGAGTTTTGTCATATACAGAACCCATTCCTTTTTGGAATGTCATACCTTTTAAGTTTTCAACGTATTCTTCTAGTTTTTTCTTTGTATCATTTTTAACGAAGAATACAGCATCATCTAATCTCGCTTTGATTACTCTCAAGTTTCCGGCTTTAATATTTTCAAAATCATCACCAATATAGTTTGCAATAGTAATGAAGTTGTTTGTTAATTTACCATCTTTAAACAATGCAAAATATCTTTGGTGTGTTTCCATAACTGTAATAGTTACTTCATCTGGAATATCTAAATATTTTTCTTCAAAGTTACATAAAACAGCAACTGGCCATTCACAAATGTTTGTAACTTCTTTTAACAAATCGTCAGAAATTCTTGTTTCTGCTCCGATTTTTGAAGCTTCAGCGTTTGCAATTTCAATGATTTTTGCTTTACGTTCGTTTTGGTCAACGATAACATAACCTTTTCTTAGTTTTTCTTTGTATTCATCAGGGTTATTGATTTCAATTTGTTCTTTATAAGAACGATGACCTCTTGAGAATTTAGATGATTCAATATCTAATATTTGAACTTTTAGTTCTTCGTTGTTGTACAAAGAAACAATCCATCTAATTGGTCTTGAAAATTTTTCTTCGTGTGTTGACCATCTCATAAAGTGAGAACCTTGAAGTTTTAAAATGATGTTTGGAATGTTTTGAGCCAATAATTCTTTTGTTGAAATACCTTTAACTTCAACCTTTGCCATAACATAATCATTTTCTACATATAAATCTTCTGGATTAAGTCCATTTTTCTTTGCAAAACCTTCACCTGCTTTTGAAAGGTTTCCATTCTCATCATAAGCGATTTTCTTAATAGGACCTTTAAATATTTTTGTTGAATCTGGTTGAGAATCAGAAATATTATCAATGATTACTGCTAATCTTCTTGGAGTTGTTAATACTTCTATATCTGAATAACCGATTTTATTTGTATCTAAAAACTTTTTAAAACTATCTTTTAATTGTGATTCTGCTGATAAAATAAATTTGTATGGCAATTCTTCTACGCCAATTTCTAATAAATATTTGCTCATTTTTAACCTCATTTTTTACTAGAATAATTATAATACAAACAAATTTTTATTTAAAAATATGTGCAAAATCCCTTTTGTTATTAAACTATTTGTTACAAAAATTTTAAATTGTTGTTAAAAAATGAACAATTTAAAAATTAAATCGTTATATAAATAAAAAGGAGTTTAATATGAAAAAATATTTGTTATCTATTTTGTTATTTTTCTGTTGTGTAAATGTTGCTTTTGCTGATGACATCAATTGGACTGTTAAACAGTCTGAGAATTACTCATTTAACAATACGCAAATATTGACTCCAAAATCGTCTAGTTTTAATAAAAATGTAGATTGTATTTTTATGCCAGTTAAAGAAAAAGAAATACCTGTTGTAACTAGAACGACTACACGTGATACAGCAAGAATGATTCAAAGAAGTTTGGCTAGTAGTGAACAACTTGATCCATTTGTTATAAAAGTTGATGGTATCAAATATTATATGGTGCAAAATAATAAAATCCTAGGTGAAGATTCAACATTAGATACTATCTATCAACCTTTGTATTTGTTAGATAAAAATAATGACAAAAAATTAACAGGTGCAGAATTGAAAAATGGTAATATTCGTTTTGTTAGATTGAATAATTCAGGACAACTAGAATTGAAAAATAAAAGTTTAGATTATCCATTAGCAAATATTTCATACATTGATTTAAATACTTTAAGACGTACTCAAAATGTAGGTAATATAGGTTCTTTTGGATATTTTGACATATATATCAATCATAATTATCAAATTAAAAAGTTTATCGGTCAAATTACCTATGAAAATAAAGAAGATATAAATAGACTTATGGGCAGATAATGAATGTTGTATAAACGATTATTAGTTATAACTTTGATATTTTGTATTTGTAATATGAGTGTTTGTTTCGCTTTTGATTCAAACACTGATACTTTTTATGATTTTAGTGATGAAGCACAACAGGCTTTTACTAGAAAAGAAAATATTGTAACTATTCCAGAAAAAGTACCAATAAATTTACGATTAAATTCAGCTTTAAGTTCAGACTCTGTAAACTCAGCAGAAAAAGTAACTGTTCAATTAAGCAAGGATTGGAATTATAAACGTAAATTAATTGCTCCGGAAGGTAGCATTGTTATTGGACAAATATATGTTGTTAAAAAGCCTGATAATTTTGAACAAGATGGAAAAATTGGAATAAATTTTTATGAAATACAAAGACCAGATGGCTCTACAATCGCTATAAAAACGAAATCATTAGAATTTAAAGTTGATAGAAATCGTTGGAAAAATGTTTTATCTTCATTCGGTGCAATTTTAATGAGTACTCCAATGATAATTGCTACTGGTGGAGTGGGGGCAATTTATCTTGCTTCGATGTTATGCACAGGTTCATTAGTCGAAATGAGTGGACGTAAAGGTCAAAATGTAGAAATTGCATCCGGTACAGAATTCAGAATTCAAACGAGTGAAACTTTTGAAGTTGATGCTTATCAATATAACTAAATTTTAGAAAAATTTTCTTAAAATTATCGTAAAATTTTTCTTTTTTAAAAGTCGAAAACTCTTGCCCTATCATGCTAAAGGATAATTTGTCAACCAAAAATTATCGAAAATTTTACCAAAATTCATTAAATTTGCTTTAATAAGTTTGTAAACTTTATCATGCCTCAATAAATCCAAAGGGCATGCTCAATTGTAAAAATTTTTAAGTTTTTCTTTACTTGAAAACGTACTTCCGTCGGCTTATTATAAAAACACGCTGAAGGGAGTGATGGCTACTAGACTAAGGGAGTTAGTTAGATATAATCAGAGGAGATTATCGGATAGTTTTAAAAAAATTAAAATAAACAACTATACAAATTAAAAAAACATAACATAAATTAAATAGTAGTACTTATAACTTGTCTTTTGACAAGTTTTTTTTTATCATAAATTTAATGGAAGAATTAGAGTCTAAAAAAATTATAGGGCTTATGTCTGGCACATCTTGCGATTCAATAGATGCAGGCTATTGTATTGTTAATCCTGATTTGTCATGTACACTTGTTGACGGTATAAATTACGAGTATCCTCAGGTTATTCGTGAAAAAATTTTCCGTGCATTTTCTCAAAATATTACGTTAGAAGAATTATGTGAACTTAATTTTGAGATTGGTGAATGTTTTGCAAATGCATCTAATGTTTTGATAAAAAAACATGGAAAACCTGATTTGATTTCTTCACATGGGCAAACTGTTTTTCATTATCCTTTTGATAAAAAAGAAGCAGGTTTGTCATTAAAAAGTACACTTCAAATTGGTGAAAGTTCTGTTATAGCAGCAAAAACAGATTGTGTTACAATCTCTAATTTCCGTGAAGAAGATATTGCACATGGTGGTCAAGGTGCACCATTGGTTTGTTTTGCTGATAAGCAATGGTTTCATAATGCTTGTGTTCAAAATATTGGTGGTATATCAAATGTAACAGTTGTTTCTGATGATTGTTTGCCGTTTGGGTTTGATACTGGTTGTGGAAACATCATGATTGATTATTGTATGAAAAAATTCTTCAATAAATCTTATGACAAAGATGGCGAAGTTGCTTCATCAGGTTCTATTAGTGATACTTGGTTACAATGTTTGTTAGAAGATGAATACTATTTCTTAGAGCCACCAAAAACAACCGGACGTGAATATTTTTCACCTAAATATATTGAAAATATTCTTAAAATAGCACCATCTGATAGAGCAGATATTATTGCAACATTAACGGCATTGACTGCAAAAACTATTGCACTTGCTTATGAAAGATTTGTTTATCCATCAGCACATATTAAAGATGTTATTATTGGTGGTGGTGGAGCATATAACAAATTTATGATGAAAATGTTGCGTCGTTATCTTCCACAAAGAGTTGAATTAAAGACTCACGAAGATTTCGGAATCTCTAATAATTTTAAAGAAGTAATGGCATTTGCATTATTGGGTTATTGTACGTTTTATAGAATTCCTAACAATGTTCCATCATGTACTGGTGCTGAAAAATCTGTTGTAATGGGTAAAATTACATATCCTGTTTAGATGTTAGCACCATCATCTGACTTAAGTTTTTCTAGTGCGTTTCTAGCCCCAGCAGTTTCTTTAGAATATTGCACTACAAAGTTGATAGATTGAACATCTCTTGCGATGGCTTCTTTTAATAATGCTATATCTGTTAATGATAATCTTGAAATAATATCATCTTCATTTTTTGAATTGAATCTTTTTAGAAGTTTTTGAGATTTTTCATCAAATCCACCAAGTCCTTCTTTGTAAGCATTCCATTTATGAAAATAATGAATGATATTGTATATATCAAGTTCGCCATCGTTTAATATAAACATTGCATCTGTTTTGAATTTGAATTTTTTAGTTGTTAATAAATTTAGAATTAATGCTTTAAATCCTTTTCTTTCGCCAATGAAGCCTTCATCTTCTTTTAATAATTTGAAAATTCTTGTACCATGTTTGATGAAATAAATATTTGTTTTGTGTTCTTGAACAAATTTTAAAATTTCTTGTGGGTTATTATTACAACGTTTTAAAATTGTTTTTACTTCATTGTTTAATTTTTCTGTATTTGCTTCATTTGCTTCTTTTTTTGAGTCGATTGTACAGCCTTTTACACTTGAATTAGGCTTGTAACCCATTCTTTTAATAAGACGTTTTTGCAAGAATTTTCCTTGCAAAGAAAGTAGTATGAATGAAATATTTTTTACAAATCTAGCAATACGGTTAAACATAATTTATATGATAGCATATTTTGGCTTAAACTTAATACATTATTAGAACGAAAAAGACTTTTACAGAAGTAAAAGTCTTTCGTTTTTATTTGCTGTTAATTATAATACTAACTTAATTCAAGTAATGATTTTACTGATTTTGCGTTTTCACGAACTTCTTCAATAGAGTTCATATTGATTGTATCATCAAGAATTTTAATTGCTTCGCTCTTGTCTTCAAGAGAAAGGATTTCATTAACTGTACTCATTGCTACAACTGGGCTAAGGTCGTTAATACCTTTACCTTGATTGATGATAACAACTTTTAGTGAATCGTGAACATTTTTTCTTACTAATGCTCTTGAAGTCATTTCTCTAACTTCGTTATCTGGAGAATTAGTTCCTAATTCTTCTAGAATTTCGATAGATTCCATATCTTCATGTGTTTCTAAAGCGTTAATAATTTTTTCGATTTTTTTGTTCATTATGCAACTGCCTTTCCTGCTTCATTCATTTCTTTAGCCTTGATTTCTGCATTTTCTGCTAACCATGTAGCTTTAAGGTCTTTTACAGAGGCTTTGTTGTTAATGTGTCGCATACTTAATATTTTTGCATCTTCTTTGTTTTCTTCTGCAACTTTGTTCCAGTCAAACATTTGTGAAATTCTGCTGTGCATATTTTTACCCATTTCTGCAATTGAGTTTTTAGCAGATTTCATTGCTTCTACGCCGTGTGCAACTGTTTCTTTTACGTTGTTTGCAAAATTGATGATTGGTTGTGTTAATTTTGTTTTGAAGTTAGAAACTGCTCCAACTACAGCACTTGAAACCATTTTCATCTTGCTTGGTTTTGCTTCAACAGGTTTTATTGATTGGAATACATCTGCGAATGGTAAAACACTTCCGGTAAATGATTTTCCTTTAAAACTATTATGTTCAAATGGATTTGTTGATGTTGTCTTTTTTAAACTTAATGCACCAAATTGTGCACCCATAATTGCTTTAATTCCCATTATTGTTATAATCCTTTCCTAGCGTATATTTTTATAGGTAAATCTACATTTTAAGGATAACATCTAAATAAAAAATCAAATCATACATATAGAGGAAATGAGTGGGTATTGTATAATGCTTTAATTTAATTATAAATTTAATTTATTAAATTCTTATTTTTTATT
>JBNMJS010000072.1:0-9509 GCA_050873965.1 Cyanobacteriota bacterium
GATTCTTACAAAGGTCATTCAGATAAATATGCAGCAAAACCTAAATGGGATATGTAAACCAAGCGTATGTTAACTTAAACATGAACAAACATAAAAATATTTATTACTTCAACTTATCACAATATTTTTCATACAAATCAGGGCGACGTTCTTTTGTTCGTTTCAATTGTTCTTCGTGTCTATATTCTGCAATCAAAGCGTGATTACCATTCAACAGAACATCAGGGACTTTCAAACCTCTATATTCTCTTGGCTTGGTATATTGAGGATATTCCAACAATCCATTTTCAAAACTATCCTCTTCCATTGATTCAATCTTACCCAAAGTTCCGTCCAACTTGCGGCTAATACTATCTATAATACATAATGCAGGCAATTCACCACCAGTAAGCACGAAATCACCAATAGAAACTTCTTTTGGTTTTATAATATCTCTTATTCTTTCATCAAAACCTTCATAATGTCCACACAAAATCACTATCTGTTCATAATCTGCCAACTCTCGACATAATTTATTATCGAAGGTTTGCCCTTGTGGACTCATCATCAGAGTAATACTCTTTTCAGACTTTTCAATAGATTCATAAGCATCAACATAAGGTTGTGCCATCAAAACCATGCCAGCACCACCACCATAAGGTGTATCATCAACTTTCTTATGTTTATCTAATGTATAATCCCTAGGATTAACCGTATTGATACTAATAATATCAGATTCAACAGCACGTTTTATAATACTATGAGAACAAGCCTCTTGTATCATTTCTGGGAATAATGTTAATACATCAAATCTCATTCAATTAACCCCGGAATGTTCTCAACAATAACTTCTTTTGATTTTATATCAACATTCAAAACTATTGCTTTAACAAATGGTACTAAACAAATTTTTTGACTATTGGATTTTACAGATAACAAATCATTTGCACCATTATTTGATACTCCAACAACGGTACCTATTTGTTTACCATCTGCTAAAACTTTCATTCCAACAAGTTCATCAATCAAAAATTCATCATCTTCAAGATTTTCTCTAATAGTTGATTCTTCTACAAAAATTAAGCAATTTTTATATTCAACAATTTCATTAACAGTATTGATACCTTCAAATTTAAGAATCGCAAACTTATTATTAAATTTTACATTTGTAACTTTAAATGGTAAATACTCATTATTTTTATATACAAACACGTCAGAAAGCATCGTCATAAACTCTTGTTGATTTTTTGAGTAACCGACTTTTGCCTCGCCTCTCACACCATGAAAATTAAGAATTTTTCCTACAGAAATATACTTACTCATCTTCTACTTTTTTAGGCTTTCTACCTCTTTTTTTAGGTGCTTCTTCAACTACTTCAGGAGTTTCTGTTTCAGCTTCAACTTCTGATTTTTTCTTGCGTCCTCTTTTCTTAGGTGCTTCTTCTACGACTTCTTCAACTGTTTCAGTTGGTTCTTCTTCTACAGTTGCTTTCTTTCTTGTAGTTCTTTTCTTTGGAGTCTTTACTTCTTCTTCAACAACTTCAGCCTCAGCCTTAACCTCTTCAGAAGTTTCTTCTACTTTTTCAGCAGGTTTTTCAGTTTCTTTCGCTTCTTTTTCAGCTTTAGCTTCTGCTTGTTTTGGATATTTTGGAACCATATAATCAGCAGGTTTGTCTGGTCTATCTTCATTCCATCTATCCAATCCCATTTGAGCACGAATAAGTTTGATAGCAACGTGAACACGCCATTCATCAACTCTTAATTGTGCTGCAATAATCTTGTGGCAACCAATTGGAGGTAATGGCAACAATGGAGTATAAAGACTCTTGATTGCTGTCATTTGATCTGGTGTAACTGCCAATTTTCTTTTTGGGAAAGGTAATTTCGGTAACATCAATTTTTGTCTAACTAAGTTTATACCGAAAAATACTTTTCTTGGTTCAATACCTAAATGTGCACCAATTGTTTCGTGTGCATCAGGGTTAGGCAATGGTAACATTGTTTTATAAAGAACTTCAATTCTTTCTAATTGTTCCTTACTAATAAGCAATGGCTTTGCTTGTTTTCTTGGTCTATTATTGTTATTAGGTCTTCTGTTACCACCTTGTTGGAATCTATTATTAGGACGTCTTTGTTGATTACCATATCTATTATCGCCTTGATTATTATATCCACCATTGTTGTAACCACCTTGACCACGATTGTTGTTATAGCCACCTTGGTTGTAATTGTTATTGAACGTTCTTCTTTGTTGATAACCACCTCTTGAATCATTTCTGTTGTTATCATATCTATTATTGTTGTCATAACGATTGTTATTATCGTAACGACGATTATTGTTATAAGAACGGTTATTGTTTCTATTATCAAAACGTCTATTATTGTCATATTGACGAGGAGCATTATCTCTTCTATCCTCAGTTGAATATGAACTATAAGAACTATAACTCTTTAATTGTTTTTCCTGAGTTCCTTGTGAACTATCATCATTTCCCTTATCTGCGTATAAACAGTTAGGACATATAACTCTTTTGGGGTTCTTTGTTTCAAACTCAGCACCACATTTAATGCATTTATTTACATACATAATACAAGCCTCTTAATTACGGTTAATATAATAAAAATGTCTCCTTCCATAACGGACGACCGATATATCATGTATTTTACAACCAAATTCAAATTATTTCAAGTGCTTATAAAAATTTAACACTCCATCAGAAATATTATACCCAACTGTCTTATATATATTGCCTATACAGGTAGTTAATTTTTCTTAAAAAAATGTTTATATTTTAACTATGCTTACACAAGAAAAATATATTATCCTTGAGGATATTCCCACAAATACTGAACTAAGTGCCGAACTATGTATAATCAACTATAATGTTATACCTGTTTTAAATGAAACATATAATATTATTCAATCAAATCCCAATACAACTTTTTGGATTGCTACAAATGATTTTTCAAAAGAATTTGTTCAACATACAAGTAAACTAGGAGTTCAAAATATAATTCCTATTCCAATAAAAAAAGAATTAATAAATGACTTTTTTAATACAAATCAAAATTCTTATGAAAATAATGAAAACATTCAACAATTCACAAAATTAGAACACTCAAAAATTTTAATCGTTGATGATAATGAATTAAATATAAAACTTCTAACAGAAGTACTAGGCGATTTAGGGATACACATTACTACCTGTTTACACCCAATGAGTGCTTTAGAATTGATAAAAACAGAAAAATTCGACCTATTTCTTTTAGACATTTTAATGCCTGCACTATCGGGTTTTGAATTAGCAGAAGAAATAAAAAAGACAACTATCAATTCTATGAGTCCAATAATTTTTATAAGTGCTATATCTGGTACAGAAAATATTATAAATGGATATAATCTAGGTGCTTGTTCATATATAGAAAAGCCATTTAATCCAAGTATCGTAAAATCACAAATTTATAATATTTTAAAAACAGAAGAAGAAAAACATATTCTTGAAAAAGAAAAAGAAAGTTTTATCGCAACATTGACTCACGACCTCAAAAGTCCAATAAATGCTGAAATTAGTGCTTTACAATATTTATTAAAAAAATGCCCTAATGATATAAAAAATCTTCAAAATGAATTATTATCTGATTTATTGAGTTCTGCTAAATACATGAAACAAATAACAGACAAAATACTTTGTCACTACAAGCAAAAGAATAACAAAGTATCTTTACACAAAGAGAAAGTTTCTTTTAGTGCATTAGTAATTTCTAGTATTGAAGAATTAAAATATCTTGCAAATGAAAAAAACTTAAAAATACAATATAAAACAAATATTGAAGATGATTTCGTAAAAGTAGATATTATTGAAATGAAGCGTGTTTTCAATAATATAATATCTAATGCAATAGAATATTCTCAACAGAATGGAACAATTGATATTTCATTAGAATTAAATAACCAAAACTACCTTTGCAAAATAAAAGATAATGGTATTGGCATAGATTTATCAGCAATAGGAAATGTTTTTGATGAATACATTACATTTGCAAAAAAATTCAAGAAAACTGGCTTCGGACTTGGATTAAATATTTGTAAAAAGATTATCAATATGCACAATGGCAACATTTCTATGTTTAGCGAGCCAAACAAAGGTACGCTTATTCAGTTTACGATACCTGCGTAAAAAAATATAAATATCTCCAACAATTCTACAAAAATCTAGTAGTTTTGTATAATTGTCATAATTTGAGTTAAGGTCTATAATCAATTTATAAATAAAATAAGAAAGGAGATATTTATGGAAATAAAAATTATTTCTGATGTAAAAGCTCAAGAATGTGATGTTCTTGTAGTAAACATGTTTGAAGGCGAAAAAACTACAGAAGACATTGCTAACAAATATGCATTAGAAGAAGATAAATTTGAAGGCAAATTTGGCACAACATATCTATTACCAACTTATGGTAAACAACCTGCTAGAAAAATCTTAGTAATTGGTTTTGGTAAAAAAGAAGAATTTAACCCCGACAAACTAAGACAAGCAGTTGCTAAATCAATCAAAAAAGCAATGCAAATTGAAGCAAAATCTATTGCTTTTGACTTGCAAGGTGTAGATTTTGATTATGCAGAACAATTTACTTATGGTGCTAAAATTGCAGATTATTCTTTTGACAAATACAAAAACAAAAAAGATAAAAAAGTAGATACTGTTTATGTAAACGCAACAAAAGAACTTGTTGAAAAAGCAGATATTATTACAAAAGCAATGAAATTGACAAGAGATTTAGCAAATGAACCTGCACAATATGCAACTCCAACAAAATTGGCAGAAGTTGCTGAATCTTTTGGACTAGAAACTAAAATCTATGACAAAGAAGAATGTGAAAAAATGGGAATGGGTGCATACATTGCAGTAAGCAAAGGCAGCAGCCAACCACCTAAATTTATTCACATGAAATACACTTGTCCAAACCCTAAAAAAAGAATTGCCATCATCGGTAAAGGTATGTGCTTTGATAGTGGCGGATTAGATATTAAACCTGCTTCATCAATGCTAACAATGAAAGATGATATGTCAGCAGCAGCATGTATTTTAGGTGTAATGAGTGTTATTAAAGAATTTCACCCAGATGTTGAAGTTAACGGTATCATCGCTGCTTGTGAAAACATGCCTGGTTGTTCAGCATACAAACCTGGTGACATTCTAACTGCAAAGAACGGTAAAACTATTGAAGTTGATAACACAGATGCAGAAGGAAGATTAACATTAGCAGATGCACTATGCTACGCTGATGAATTAGGTGTTGATGAAATTATTGACTTAGCAACATTAACAGGTGCTTGTGTAGTTGCATTAGGTACTGTAGCAGCAGGTATTGTTGGTAACAATGATGAACTTGTTAAAAACCTAATTAAAACTGCAAAAGATTGTGGTGAAAGATATTGGGAATTACCAATGTATGAAGAATACAAAGAAAGCCTAAAAAGTGATGTAGCCGATATGCAAAATACAGGTTCACGTTGGGGTGGTGCTTCAACTGCCGGCTTATTCTTAAGAGAATTCGTTAAAGATGCTAAATGGGCTCACATTGATATCGCAGGTACAGCATTCATTGATAAACCTCAAAATGAATTTATCAAAGGTGCTACTGGTGCTGGCGTAAGAGCATTATTGAACTATATTCTTGCTCAGTAAATTTATATTTATTGATATAAGAAAAGAGAACCTATTATTATAATGGGTTCTCTTTTTTGTGATAGTTGTGATTTTATGCGTTAAACGTCTTGAATGATCTATCAATATTCTTACTTACAATTTGTTTTACAGAATCATATTCTGTTTTTAATGCATTATGCAATGTATCAATTTGAGCAAGTTGTAAATCAAGTTTTTGGTCTTTTGTATTAACATCATCAAGTGCTTTTTCATACTTAACAGATGCTAAATCAATCAATTCTTGGTTCTTAACCTCTGTAATATCAGGATCAGACGACATAGATGTTTCTGCAAATATGTTAACAGCATTACCATCTAAGAATGACTCTTCCTTAGTCATCTTATACAATGATACTTCACCACTATTAAGTGCATCAGATAACCAATCTCTGTCAACTGCGTTTTGTTTACTTATAGGAATAAATCCTCTACCTGAAACAAGATTACCACTATCGTCTTCATAACCTCCAATCTGATAATAGATAGACTTCCAGTAATCATAGTTTCCATCAGAACGCATTTCTCTGATATATTCATCTTTTGTTGTTAAATCTGTTCTACCTGTATATAAATAATTCTTAGCAACAATTTCAAGAAAATCATCAACATTATTTGGCATAGGTGTAATTTTTGATGCAATTTGTTCTGGCAACAAAATTTTACCACTTGCTGATTCTGTCAATGTATATAATGAATGAACAGCACCTGCATTTGCCATAATCATATTTTGATATGTTATATCCTGATATTCTTTACCATCTGCAGTTACCATTGTCATTTGGAACTTAGTAGAGTCTAAAGCTTCTTCATATTCATCATAAGCTTTATTTTTTATATCAGCTAAATCTAATTTTGAGTATTGCAATGCTTGTGCTTCATATTCTAGGTCGTGCATTCTTGACGTTAATGATAGCAAACGAGCTTGCGATGCTGACATACCCATAATGTAGTCTCCTTATAGTTTATTCCCTTTGGTATGGATAACGACATATTCAAGTTAAATCTTTAATATTTTAAGAGAAATTATTACAAAACTTTACAATTATCAAAGTTTATTAAGCCAATGTAAAAGAAATATTGACTATGTTGTATGGATTGAGTTAATCTTAAATTGTTATATATTAATGCACTACATTTTGCTGACTCGATACATTATAATATTGTAGTGAGAAATGAATAAACAAAAACAAATCAATTTCATAATATTTTTATTCGCATTTGTAATAATACAAATCAATTCAACAGTGTATGCAATCCAAGATACACCGAAGAAACAAGAAAAAAATAATATATCTCTTGAAAAAATTCAAGAGAAGAAACTTGTTTCTAAAATTGATTTTGATTCTATTTGGGATAAAGCAAAAGAGCATTCTTACGATTTAAAAATTGCTGATTTTAATATTTTGATTTCAAAACAAGATATTAGAGGAGCACGTTCTGAATATTTCCCCAAATTAATAGCATCTGCTGGAACAGAATATACAAAAAATTATAGAGATAATCGTGACACAACAGTTATGTCTATTGGCGAAAGTTTCATCAATCCATACACTAGATACCAATCTATTATGGGTATAACTTTAACATACAATTTGTTTGATTTCGGCGTTAGAAAAGGTAATCTTGATATTGCAAAAGAAGATGTCGTCCTAAAAGAACTTGAACAACAAGACAAAATTCAAGAACTCAATTTAAACCTTGTTGATACGTATAGCAAAATTCTTATTACCCAAAAACAAATTGAGCTTAATAAAAAAATATTAGATTTAGAAAATAAAAATTTACAAGCAAAAGAACGTTTGTTCAATGCTGGTGAATTGTCAAAAACAGAACTTAATGATGAAAAAGTTAAAATAGAAAAAGTTAAACAAAAAATCAATGAATTAGGTTCAATGTATGAAGAATCACTAAATTGGCTATCTTTTTATACTGGCGAAGAATACAATACAAATAGTTTAAAAGTTGCAGAAATTAAAAAGCCTGATTTTGATGTAACAGAATTTCGAGATTATACAAAGAGTATCAAATGGCGTATGAAAGAACGTGAACTTATGAAAAAAGAACTCGAAATCAAAGTTGCTAAAAGAACTAACTATCCAAAAGTTAACGCTTATGGAAGATATTATATATATGGTTCTGATCCAGTTAGTTATAACGACAATTTAGGTGATATTAGACCATCAAACTTTACGGTTGGTGCTTCAATTAGTATGCTAGCATTTGATGGTATGAAAAATCGTTCAAATATCCAAAAGAAAATTTTAGAATATAAACAATTACAAGTAGAACGTGATAAATCAATTGCTGAACTAATGATGAAACTAGCAAATATGAGAAGTAATTTAATCTATTTGGATAAACAAGTTGATAACAACAAAAAAATAATCAAAGAACTGACAGACAAACAAAAATCTATTCATAGATTAGTTGCTAAACAACTTGCGACACCGTTAGAAGAAAATGACGCAAATATTGAATTGCTTGAACAAGAAATTGAACTTACAAAAAATAGCATAACTGCTATTGCGATAACAAAAGGAATACAAATTTTAACAACATATTAGGATAATAAAATGGAAGAACAAAATAATACGAATTCAACAGAACATAAAAAACGCAACGTTAATAGTGGTTTAGTATCATTAGAACTTGTTGCACGAATAAACAAAATAGACATTGATATGCGTTCTGTTGTAAGAGAATTTGGGATTGAAAGTGCAGACACAACACCAGAAGAACTTATGCGAATAGCAAAAAGTCGTGGATTTAAAATAAAAAAGAAAAAACTAACGTTAAAAGACTATAACGACAAATATCCACTACCAGCAATAGTTCAATTAAAAGATGATACTTATATTGTACTACTTGCACTTAGACCAGATGACAACAAAGTTTTGATAATAAAACCATTAGCAAAACACCCTGAAGCATTTTCTTATGACGAATTGCAAGAACAGATGAAAGATGAAATTCTTGTATTAGCACACAAAATGCTTGATGATGATGTAAAATTTGGGTTCAAATGGTTTTTCAATGAGATTTTCAAATACAAAAAAATCATTGGGCAAGTACTTTTAGGTTCATTTGTTGTTCAATTGTTTGGACTTGTAACACCACTATTTACACAGGTTATTTTAGATAAAGTTTTGGTTCACAGAACTATTGCAACACTTGATGTTTTAGCATTAGCATTTATTGTTGTTTCTGTATTTGAATTACTTTTGAACTTATCAAGAAACTATATTTTTATACATACAACTAGCAAAATTGATGCAAAACTAGGTTCTAAACTATTTAAACATCTATTCCAACTATACTACGTATATTTTGAAAAAAGACAAGTTGGTAATATTATCGCAAGGGTTCGAGAACTTGATAGAATAAGAGAATTCATCACTAATAAATCTGTATCAGTTGTAATAGACTCGTTCTTTTCTCTTGTCTTTGTTGGAATTATGCTTTTATACAGCGTAAAGCTAACATTTATATCATTAGGATTTTTAGCAATTATTGCAATCATATATCTAATAATTACACCAGAACTAAGAGCAAGATTAGAAGAAAAGTTCCAAATGGGTGCTCAATCAAACTCTTATCTTGTTGAATCTGTTACTGGCGTTCAAACCGTAAAAGCGTTAGCCATTGAAGGCTCAATGATTAGAAAATGGGAAGATAAACTTGCAAAATACATCAAATCAAGTTTTAACCTTGCAATTATGGGTAACTTTACAGGTTCAATTTGTGGATTTTTACAAAAAGCAATGACAATTGCTATTTTATATGTTGGTGTAATCCTTGTTATAGAAAACAAACTTACAA
>JBNMJS010000073.1:0-9116 GCA_050873965.1 Cyanobacteriota bacterium
CGGTAGCCTTGTATCAGGTTTGTTGTTGGGTGGTTCTTTAATGTTTTTGTTAGGACTGGTTGATGATATTTATAATTTAGATGCAAAATTTAAATTACTTATTCAAATTTTGGTTGTTACTGTCGTTTATTGTTTGGGTGTAAAATTTGATACAATTTCTGATCCATTCAATCCAAACGGTGGAATGATTCATTTAAATATGTTTTTATCTTATCCATTAACATTGTTGTGGATTGTTGGTATAAGTAATGCTGTAAACTTTATTGATGGTGTTGATGGTTTGGCTGGTTCTGTTATTACTGTTAATGCTATCACGTTGGCTATTTTGGCATTAGCAATGACTCCACCAAATCCAATTAGTGCATTGATTGCGTTCATTTTGGCTGGTTCAATGATGGCATTTCTTACATTTAATTTCAATCCAGCAAAGATTTTTATGGGTGATTCTGGGGCATTGTTCTCTGGTTTTATGTTGGCATCTATTTCAATTACAGGTGTTATGAAAAGTGCTACATTGGCGATATTGTTGCCATTTATTGTTTTGGCTGTGCCTATTATGGATATTACATACTCTAGTTTAAGACGTATTTTTAAGGGGAAATCTCCATTCGTTGCAGATGCTGAACATATTCATCATAAATTGTTAAAAGCAGGCTTTTCACAAAAATTAACAGTGGCTATAATGACCTCTATTGCTATCATTGCCGGTGCTATTGCTACTTGTTTTGTTAGCGTATTCACCATTAAACATTATGTTTGTTATATACTTATTGTAATAGTTTTAATGCTAGTACTTAGTTTATTTGATATTTTTACTAAGAGTAACAAATAACTTGTGATGAGGGAATATGAACAACAATTTAGATAGTATTTTTGATACACCAACAAAAACGGCTAGTGTTACCAAATCTACCGTTAATAATGATGATTTATGCTCTGATTTAGATACATCAGCACTTTTAGCAAAGGCTTCTGTACCGTTTTCTCATAGAAGAATTGCAGACAATTATGTTATTTTAAGAAAAATTTGTTCATTCCAAGTTGTACAACCTAGAATTTCTAAGGTGGAAACAGCATTATTGATGAAATATTCATTTAATACTTTAGAAAACACAACTATTTCAAAAGTTAATCAAGAATTGGCATTGTTAAAACAATGGTCAACATCAACAAATGACGAATTGCGTGCTGACTCAGATGAGATTTTGCGTATTCGTGTTAAAGAATTGAAATTTATGTTATCAAATAATTATACTGTTAATTCTAATGAGGTTTTCAAAGGCTATAAAGCCATTGAAACTTATTTGAAGAATATTAATAGTTATTGTGCGTAAGATTGTTTTGTAATGTATCATTACTAATCATAAGTTTTTTATAGGCTTATTACGTTTAGGTCGAATTTTATTTGTTATTTGCAAAATCACGTCATTACGAGGAGTGAAGCGACGAAGTAATCCAGTTAATAGAAATTAGAATACATAAAAAAAAGATTCTTCGCATTTTTCGGTCGCAATAAACGGCACCGTTCAAATTTAAATCAAAAAGCGTGGTTTTTGATTATAAATTTTTACCTCTCACTTCGTTTGTGCCTTTGCTCCCTCTGTTCAGAATGACGAAAATGACGTCATACTGAGGCTTTAGCCGAAGTATCTATGGTAAATTTTCATAAAATTTTGATGAGAGAATTTATGAAAAGAGCTAAAATCCTTTACTTTGGTAAAGTTTTTACTAGTTTTATTCTTAATTGCTTCGTATTCTTCTATGCAAGCCATCATTCTACGAGCTAATGTTTTTGAAATTAAATCTTTGTTACTTGTTGCCATTTTATTTTTCTCCTTTATTTTTCTAAGTAAAATGTAACTAATTACTTGACATGTACAGCAATGACGGAAAATAAAATATAATAAATATCACGTAATTAAAAATCGGCAATAGCGGAGTGAACCGAGAATGTTAATGAAATACAATGTCGAACTGTTTGAGTGATTTTGAAACATTAAAAAATATACAAAATCACGAGTTGTGAGACTCGATTGTAGAATTATACAATTCTCGTGTGAACGGAAGCGTCGCCGAGAGTTTCTTTCCGTCTCGTTTCTTCTTGAATTATTTGGCTAGTCGCAAAAGCGTGGTTTTGCTCCTAGTTACGGGCTTACGCCCTACCAAAAATTCGCTTTGCGGTCGAGAAATGAGGCATTAGAATTGAACAAATTAAATCTATTTAATACAAATCAATTTTATTGCATTAAGAGAATAATTTGAAAGTCAAATCAACGTTATCTTTAATTACATTTTTAAGGGAATCAATTTCTTCTTTTATAGCTGTTCTTTCGTTTTCGCAGATTGCTAATTCTTTATCATATCTAGTATCTTTTTTGTTTATTCTATCCATATCAGCTTCATATTGAGCTTCTGCTTTTTTAACTTTTTCTGGATTTTTTTGTTCTTCTAAATTTGAATCAACTGATACAGATGTATCATGAAAAGCATCTTCAGCTTTATCATAAGCTTGTATAATTACAAAGCCCTCTTGGATAGCATTATGTAACCAGTTTGGATCACTTAGTTTGTCATCAGGAATAACCATATAGTTTTCATTTTCTGTAGTGTTCCAATCTGCATTTGTAGTATAGTTTGTTTTGCTCTTTTCTTTGTTATCGCAAGAATAGATTTTAACGTTTTCACCAGTTGCATCGTTGTGAATAACTTCTTCGGTTATTTTAGGAACATCATTTTCACCTTCCATTTTGTACCAAAGATTGATGTACCATTGTGCAAGGTTTTTATCAGAGAATGTTGTATGATTAACTGTTGTATCACTTTCAATAATTGGATTTAAGTTACCAACATAATCTTCTTTTTTAGGTTCAGGTCCAAGTGTACCATTGAAAGTAGGTTCAGGACGAAGTGCTGGAGGTTCATCGTTTTCCCATTGAGTTAAAGTTTCTTCGTATTTTTGTTGATTCTTTTTGATTAATGAACCTTCCAATGAATTTTGGAATATTGATAAAGTACCAGCAAATTCATTAGCATCATAACCTGAAATTGAAGTATTGCTTGCAACGTAGTTTAAATCAATAGCCCATTGTTTCATTGTCTTTAATGTGCCATCAGGATTCCATTTACTAATTAATTTTTTGTATTCACTAGAAGAAGCATTAACATTGCATGTTTCACCATCAGCTTTTGGTTTAATGCCTAAGTTTAATTGGTCTGAAACTTCTTTAAATACATCATTTGATTTTTTACCATTTGATAGCGTATTACCATCGCACCAACCACCAGCAGCACCAAGTGTTGTTGCAGAGCCAGTTGATGTTGTATAAGTTTTAGAACTAGCTGTACTTCCATTGTAATCTATCAAGTGTGATAAAATATGTTTATAGCAACCTACATTACCAGTTGTTGCAGCACCATAACAACCATCTGTTCCACCACCAGATGCGGCAGCACTATGAAAATCATTTGCTAAACTGTAGTCTTCTGTTTCCCACCAAATTTGTGTTGTATCATTTTCTACTGGACGTGGGTCTTTTGCTTGCCAATTTGCGTAATCTTTTTCCCATTGAGCTTTTTCTTCTAACCATTTTGCATGGTCTTCTTCGTATGCTTTTTTGCCAGCTTCATAATTTTCTTTTTGTTTTTCCCACGCTGCGTGGTCTGCTTCAAAATTCTTTTCAGCTGTTTCATAAGCAGGATTTGGATTTTTGTGATGAACTGTTTGTGTATAATTTGTTTTTAAATTATATTTATTTAAGAAATCTGAAAGTGAATCTGTAGATTGGTAATTGTTGTGTAAACTTTGAGAAATTAATGTTTTACCATCTGCAGTAGTTAGTGCATATTGTCTTCCTAGTTCATTGTAATTATAAATTTTATCTGCACTAAGTTCGACATCTCCAAGCGTACCATCGTTTTGTAGCACTTTTGCAATTGTTTTTGTTTGGTCTAATGCAAAAAGATAGTCATCATAAACACGATCAGACTCATTAGCCAATTGCAATTTTTGCGATTGGATTCTCTGAGCTGAGTATTCGATGCTATGCTGACGTGCTGTCAGATTTAGCAATCTTGCTTGTGATGATGACATACCCATTTTTCGAGTGTTTCCTTTTTCCTATTACAGGTGTTTTAACGGCATATATAGGTAAAACCTTTAATTAATCGTTACTATTAATGGGCAATTCGTTACAAAAATTTACAAAAAATGATGATTTTTTGAAAAATTTTGTAAAAATTTTTTCATTTCCCTTAACAAAAGTTCATAATTGAAAAATATTTTTAATTTTTGAAAAATTCAATTTGAAAATTTTTTTATAAAAATTCGAAAAATTTTGAAGAAAAATTTAATTTTTTTATTTTAGTTTTGAATTTTATATTAAGTTTTATTAAGCGATTTTTTGCAAATTTTTACAAAACTTAACCAAATTTTAAAGAAATTTTTTGCTTTTTTGTAATATTTCTTAATATTTGTTTTAATTCAATGCCTCATAATTTTGACTGGTACATTGAACTTGTTTCTAGGTCTAAAAAAGAGATTCCGAAACAAGTTCGGAATGACTCAACGTAAATAGTCATGCTGAACTTGTTTCAGCATCTAATTTAGTTATATTTTACTGTATTACTTCGTCGTTTTACTGTTTTGGATTATTCGTGATTTTTGCAAAAGCGTGGTTTTTCAACTAGTTACGGGCTTACGCCCTACCAAAAATTCGCTTTGCGGTCAAAGAAATGAGGTATTTGAATTAAAAAATTAAACTTATTTCTTCTTATGAGTTTCTTCAATACCTTTGCCAAATATAGCAAAGTCATATTTCACGGGATCATTTGAATCAAACATTTTTAAATTATTTGTTAATTCGACAACAGCTTTTTTATCATTACTCTTTCTTGTTAACAATTTTATTTCTCTAGATAATCTTGCAACGTGTACGTCCAAAGGTATTAATAATTCGCTTTTAGGTACAAAGTCCCATAGTCCAATGTCAACGCAAGATTTACGAACCATCCAACGCATATACATATTCATTCTTTTCATTGCACCATTCTTTTTAGGGTTTGGAATTAGTGGACTAAAATTTTTTAATAATTTTTCAGAAGCATTTGTATAAAAATAATCTACTACAATCTGAAACATTGTATAAATATCGTTTTCTTTTTCCCAACCATATCTAAACAATTCAGATAATCCATTTGAAGTATTATATAATTTTGACAAAATCTCTAAAAACTCTGCAATCTCATAACAATTAGAAAATCTATAGTTAAAATCGTTTGTTACAACCTCCTTAAAGTCACCATTTTTTATATAATTTGTTAAATCATTATTTGAATAATTAAAGAGTTCTTCTAACTTTTTAATAAAAATTTTTCTATTCCCATAAGCAAAAGTAGCCGCTATAAAGCCTGCTAACTCAATATCTTCTTTCCTTTTATATTTATGTATAAATTGAACAGGATCATCTTTTATAAAATTAGTAGTTTCATATTTATCAACGAGTTTATCTAATTCATTCTTTGTTATTGTCATTTCTTAACCTATTAAAAAATTCTTCTAATATATTATCGCATTTTTCTTCTTCAATACCAGAATAAATTTTTATTGAAGAATTAGCAATTTTTTTGAGGTCGATTACACTTCCAAGGGCTCCGCATTGGCTATTGTATGCCCCAAAATAAAGAGTTTTTATCCTTGATTGTAAAATTGCCCACGCACACATTGGACACGGCTCTAGAGTCACATACATAGTACAATCATCTAATCTCCAGCGATTTAGTTTTGATTGTGCTTCTCTTATCGCTAAAATTTCAGCGTGTGCTGTAACGTCTCTAATTTCTTCTTTTCTATTATGGCAAGATGCAATGATTTCGTTATTACAAGTGATTATACAACCAACAGGAATTTCAGAAACAGGTGTTTTAATGCTTCTTTAATTGCTCTCTTCATCAACAACCTTCTTCATAAATATTTGTACGACAAAGCCCCAATCCATTCCAGAATGTAAGTGTATGTGTCCACCCATTGTTTCTACTAAACCTTTTACGATAAACAAGCCTAAACCTGTACCACGTGTAGTTCTTGTTGTTGAATCATCAAGTCTAGTAAATTTATCAAATAGTGTTTTTAACTTCTCTTTCGGAATCATATTGCAATGATTTTTTACAGAAATTTTTAAATATTCATCATTAAATTCTTCTGCATCAATAACAATTTCTGTTTCATCATCAGCATATTTAACAGCATTTTCAACAATGTTAATAATAACTTGTTCAAATCTATCTCTATCTGCATAAATCATTGGAATGTTTTCATCAACATTGTTTATAAATGTTTTATTTCCTCTGTTTTTGCTCAAAACAATTGCATCATCTATAATTTCACTTGCATTAACAGGCTCTATTGTCATATTTAGGCTAGAACCTTCAATATCAGGTATAACAAGCAAGTCTTCAACCATACGTTTTAATCTTTCTGCTTGTTTTTTTATGATTTTAAGAGATTTTTGTTTTGTTGCATCATCTATTTGAATATCTTGTCTTAGAAGTCTTGAAGTATAGCCTTGAATACTTGTTAATGGTGTTCTGAATTCGTGGCTGACTGTATCAATCATATTTGAACGAAATTCGTTTAATTCCTTTAATTCTTTAATATTTTTTTGTAATTTTTTATATGATTTGTGGATTTGGTTTGCCATACGATTGAATTCATAAGCCAAGAAATACATTTCGTAAGGTGTGAAAATGTGTGTTAACAAACGTATTCTACGTTTATAATTACCTTTGGAAATTGCAATTATCGCTTTAAATAATTGTCGAATATTGATGTATAAATAAGATACATACAAACCAACTATTAAAAATACTGCAAATGCTGCAACCAACATTGATAATATGATTTTTGCTCGGCTATATTCGATATATGTTCTTGTTATCTCTCTTGGAGTTGATACGATAATCAATACATTTGGATTAGTCTTTTTTAAGTAAACAAAAGGTTGATTCTTTTTCTTGCCATATATAACGGCTTTGTCTGTTTCTAACTTCTTTGGTAATTGTTTATAACCTTTTTGGAAAACTTTTTTGTCATAGTTGTATGCTGTTAACAATTCGTTTTCAGAAGATAATAGATAAACTTGACGTTTGTCAGCACCTATTGAGGTGAACATATTTGATTTAAGATTCTCAATTTCAAATATGGCAACCAATAGTTTCCCGTTTTTTAATTCTGTTTTAAATGTCGCTTCATTATTTTTTGCACATTCTTTTCTGATTTTGTTATATTCTTCAATTGAATTAACAATTCGTATATCTTTGTATAATTTTGTAGAATTCTTAATTTGTTGTAAATACTTTAGTTTTTCACTAGTGCTATGAAAATAGTTTAGTGTCATACTAATTTGTTCAAGTTCATAAAGTATTGAGTTCTGAAATACATCAATACTATCAGAAACAGAATTAGCAATGATTACTGCCGTATTACATAATTGTGCTCTAACAGATTGTTGGTTAATGTTATTAATAATAAAACTACTAATTGTAAAAGGTATTAAAACAGCAAAAAGTACAACAATAATCAATTGTTCTACGATTTTTAATCTTTTTGTTGCTTTAACAACTTTCATATTATTCTCCAAAAGGTGTTAGTTTATATCCAACATTAGTAACTGTGTGTAGATATTGAGGTTTTTTAGAATTAGGTTCAATTTTGTTTCTTAAACCTCCAACGTGAACTCTTAGCATTCTTACGTCTTCATCGCTATCATAGCCCCAAACTTCATCCAGCAATGTTGCCAATGTTACAGCATTATTGAAATGTTGCATTAAACAATACAATATCTCAAATTCTGTTGGTGTTAGTTTTATTCTTTTATTTACAACAATACATTCAAGAGTATCAGGGAATATTTCAATATTTCCTGCTTGTAAAATTTCATTAGAAAGAGTTGTTTCTGGTTGTGGTTGGTTTCTACGCAACAAAACTCTTATTCTTAATAGTACTTCTTGAACATCAAAAGGTTTTACTAAGTAATCATCTGCTCCACAGTCAAAACCTATTGTTTTATCATCAATAGTACCTTTTGCTGTAAGCATTAAAATCGGGATTGCCAATTTTGCTTGTCTGATATTTTTACAAACATCAAAACCGTTCATTTTTGGCATCATAATATCAAGAATAATTAAATCATAACTGTTGTTAAGTGCTTTGTTTAGCCCTTCTTTTCCATCACAAGCAGTATCTACAAAATAACCACTTTGTGAAACATCAAATTCTAACAATTCTCTTATTTCATCGTCATCATCAACAATAAGTATTCTTTTCATGTTATCCATAGTTCTAACCTTGTTTTTTGTTGTTACGATTTATCTAAAATATCTTTCAGGATAATTTGTATGGGATTGTACGATTGTTCTATACTCATTTTTATCAATATCAACGCCCATATTTTTTATATTTATTGAAAATTTCTTTTTCTTTTTTGTGAAATTTTGAGATTTTTCCATAATTTAAACCATATTATTGTTTTCATCAATTTGTACAACTGTTGGAGTGTAGCCATCAAGTTCTTCTTCTGTTACATAGCGATATGAACAAATTATAATTCTATCACCTTTTTGAACTTTTCTTGCTGCTGCACCATTTACACAAAACATTTTTGATTTTGCTGGTCCTTTTATCACGTATGTTTGGAATCTTTCACCATTATTTATGTCTAAAATGTCAACTTTTTGCCATTCACGGATATTAGCTGCTTTTAGTATATCTTCATCTATAGTTATAGAACCAACATAATTTAAATTAGAGTCTGTTACTGTGGCTCTGTGGATTTTTGAATTTAAAAACTCCAATAACATTTTACATATCTCCTTAACTTTTATAATTATACAATAAAAATATTATCGGAGTAAGAAACATTGTTCTTTTTTTGTTTTATATAATAAAAAAAACTCCCTCGTTTTGAGAGAGTAAAATACAGTTTATTATTTTTATTTTTAAATCTATTTACCAATAGCCCAACGGAAGCCGATAGAAAGCATTACACCGTTACGTCCACCGTTTCTTATCATTGCTTGACCATAACCAGTAAATCTGTCGCCCCAACGTTTTTGTACACCAA
>JBNMJS010000074.1:0-8863 GCA_050873965.1 Cyanobacteriota bacterium
TTATTGAAATACTCCCTTTACCTTATCCATTACTGAAGTTTTCTGTTTTTTATTCGTTTGAAGCTCGTACAATTTTTTGTACAAAGCCTTTTCCTCATCAGAAATTTTCACAGGTGTTTTTACCGCAACAACAACTATATGGTCACCTCTTTGAGAAGGTCTTTGAATGTATGGAATGCCAGCACCTTTAATTTTTATTTTATCACCACTTTGCAAACCTACTGGAATGCTAATTGATTTTTGTCCATCAAGAGTTTTAATTTCTACACTATCACCCAATGCTGCTTGTGATGGAGTAATAACAGTATTTGTATAAACATTCATATCTTCTCTATGATAATATTCAGATGGTTTAACATGAATTACTACATACAAATCACCTGCTGGTCCACCATTTATACCAGCATCACCCTCGTGTGATAATCTCATTTTAGAACCGTTATCAACACCTTGAGGTATCTTGATTTCTATTTTCTTTTCAACTTCTTTTCTACCTTCGCCTTTACAATCCTTGCAAGGTTCAGCAATAATTTTACCTTTACCGTGACATTTTGGACAAGTAATTATCTGAGAAATATTACCCAAAATAGTTCGAGTAGATTGTTGAACTTGACCACGTCCACCACAAACTGTACAAGTAACAGGTTCAGAACCTTCTTTTGCACCAGTACCATGACAAGTTTCGCATACTTCTAAATGGTCAATTTTAATTTCTTTTTCTACACCAAATACAGCCTCTTCAAACTCAATTTCTACATCAAGTCTAAGATTTTCTCCACGTTGAGGAGCATTTGGATCGACATGACGACTTCCACCAAAACCAAAACCTCCAAAGAATGATTCAAATATATCATTCAAATCACCAAAACCTTCAGCGAATGGCCCTTGAGAACTAAATCCGGCATTATTTAAACCTTCTTCTCCAAATCTATCATAAGTAGAACGCTTGTTATCGTCCATCAATGTTTCGTAAGCCTTACCTAATTCTTTAAATTTTTCTTCTGCATCAGGTGCTTTATTAACATCTGGGTGCAACTTTCTTGCCATCTTACGAAAAGCACTTTTTATTTCATCTTTTGTTGCGTCTTTTGACACACCAAGTATTTCATAATAATCCGTCATCGTTTTCTCTTTATATTATTCTGCTGTAGCCACATTAACTAATGCAGGGCGAAGAACACGGTCTCCCATCTTATAACCTTTTTGTAATTCTGCAATAATTGTATGTTCTGGATAATCACTTGTTGGAGTTTGCATAACTGCTTCATGGAAATTAGGATCAAACTCTTGACCTTGAGCATCAATCAATTCCAAACCAGATTTTGTCAAAACATCAATAAGTTGCTTATGGATAAGATTAAAACTTTCTTTAACCTTTTCACAATCTTCAACAGTTTCATTTGCCTTTGCACCACGTTCAAAGTTATCAAGAACTTCTAATATTTTTTTCAAAGTATTTTCAGCACCATATTTCAATAAATTTTCTCGTTCTTGTGCTTGACGTTTTCTATAATTATCAAAATCAGCAGCAAGTCTAATATATTGATTATTTAACTCTTCATATTTCTTTTGCCAATCTGATTTTTCATCAACATTTTCTTCTGTTTGCTCTTCTGTTGAAACTTCTTCAACAGCAACATCTTGAGCTTCTATATTTTCATCTGCGTCATCTTGTTTAAAAGGATTAGACATAATAACCTCCCCCTACAATATTTTACAATTATATTATAGTTTATCAAGGGCGATATACAAGAAAAGTTTACTTTTTCTTAATGATTGACTATACAAAACTACAATTCTTGAAAACCTGGAGAAGTTAAAGGTAATCCTTGATAACCTTTATTCTGATAAACAGATTTTTTAATATATTTTGGAGAATTATTACCCTTTTCAAACAACTTTTTCAAAGTATTCTCACGCTTAACAAGTGCGTTACTTTCAACATTACATTCAGGATAAATTTCTAATAAATCAATCCAAACAACTGCCTCCATAGTCCAAGCAAAAGTTTCTTCACTCAATGAATTATACTCATCTTGATGTAAAGCTTCATGTGATAATAAAGCCGCTAATGCAGCAGGTGGTGCTGCTTGATGCTTAGGATTTATATATATAAATAACTTTTTCTTACGTTTCCAACCAACTGCATCAAAATTTGCATAAGCCTTATTCACTGATGCTAAATCTTTAAATTCAATTTTGATTGGATACCCACTAAGATTATATCCAAGAATTGCCTTTCTAGAAAAATCTCCATCTGTACCTTTTAACATATCTAATGCAACAAATAACAACTCATTATTTGTAACGCTATTATATTCATCTGCAATATTATCAATATAAGTTTGTGAATATTTTGCTGGCAATTTCACACCAGGAGGAACTGGAATTGTCTTTTTTGCAAAAGACGGCAAACCAAACGTCATTAAACATAATGATAATATCAATAACTTTTTCATAATAACTCACTCCGTTTATCCATACTTAATATTATAACAATATTTTTTTCAAAGACAAAAATTTTATCATTTCAAAATATAAACATTTTTTCTTTAAAAAATTTTAACTGTAAACATTTGTAACAAAAACTGAAAAATTGAAAGATTTTATTAAAGATTCAATAGAAGGGAGCCGTAGTTACATAATGTAATTAGGGATAAATATTATGGCAGAAATGTTTAACAACTTAAATGCTGGTGATTCATCAGCATCATATAATAATCAATATCAAGTATCCAACAATACTAACATTGAAAAAGTTAACGGTGCTGGTGCGAACAGTACTGAATATTCACACAGTTGGAAACGTGCTCCAAGACCATTTGGTTTAAATGTTAGAGTTCCACAAAACCCTATTGGTGTTAGAACTCAAACTTTAATCAAAAAGACATTCCAAGATTTGGCAATGGCACCAATCAAACCTATTATTGATTATTTTGAAGCCAATGAAAACATTTTCAATGGTAACGTTTCAGCAGAAATAAAAAGCCTACAAAAACAACAAAAAATTACAGTTGGTTTACTACAAGATGCAGACGAAGTTGCTATGCATACCGATGTACCAAGTTTCATGATGGATATGTAATACTTAGTATCTTATCTTTGCATCATCATATAATTTTATAGTAAACGTAGTATTTGCAGGTATAACAAGACTTCCACCTTTACCCAACAATGCAGTAACTGGTGATGTTACAGTACTTGCCGCTGCCAACACACAACCACCCAAATAAGGGAATGGTGACAATATTATAGCAGGTCCTTTTGATGCCAACTTAGAAGATGTTCTTGACCATTTTGTGAACATTCTTTGTCCCCATTTAGCCTTTTTACAAGTTGTTTTCCAATAAGTATGATTACCCTTTAAATTACTAAAATAAACTCTATCTGTTTTTATTCGAATAATACCAGCATTTAAAGGTTGTGTATATCCATTTATTTGTGCAGAAACGATTCTAAATGCAACTAAACCACCATTACAAGACATTTGAGGTCTATGAGAATCAACAATTTCAGCAGTTAATTTTGTTCTTGCAGGAATTTTAAAATACGGAGTATATATTTCTTGAGTAGTCAAGAACGTTAATTTTTGTCCCTCACACATATAATCTGTAATTTTAGAAGAATTAATTGCTCTGATTTGAGTACCTTGTGGTAATTTTACATAACGATAATTTGCACTAGCAATTGTTTTTTTAGATGGTTGATAAGTAACCGTTTTTTGTTTTGATGTTGTTACAATAGTAGGTTTTTTCTTTGCATAAGATTCATCAATAATCAAATCACCCACTTTTATGTTTGAACAAGGAATAATCGCATCAGCATTAGGCACTTTACCACTATATTGAGTATTTGTATGAGCAACAGTAGAACTATATGCTTTTTGAGGCAATGCTGGAACTGCTGGTAAAACCGTTTTTTCTATCACTTGAGTAGATACAGGTGTCTGAGGAGCAACTTCCGTTACAGACTTTGTACCAGATTGAACAGTATTTGTAATCTGTTTTGTAGTTGTAGGATTTGACGGCACCGTTGTCTTTTGTACTGTATAATTTTTTCTTGAACTATCATTAACAGTAGAATCCAAATCAAGTGCAAATACAGGCATCAAAAATAATGCCTGTATTATACAAAATATCATTAAAACTTTTATACTATATTTTTGCAAGATATTCATTGATTGCTTTTGCTGCTTTCTTACCTGCACCCATAGCATTGATAGCATTTGATGTTCCTACTGGAGCAACGTCACCACCTGCAAAGATTTTTGGAACAGATGTTTCACGAGTTTCTTCATCAACTGTGAAATAGCCTCTCTTATCAGTATCAAAATCAATACCATCATCATGTGCTGAAGATTGAATAATTGGATTAGGACCAGTACCTAACGCAACAATTACTGTATCAACATCTAACACAACATATTCACCAGTACCAACAGGTTTTCTACGTCCAGATTCATCAGGTTCACCAAGTTCACATAATTCAAACTTCATGCCTGCAACGTAGCCATCTTTATCTAAGATTTCAACAGGTGAATGTAAGAACTTAAATACAACGCCTTCTTCTTTAGCATGTCTAATTTCTTCCAAACGAGCAGGAAGTTCTTTTTCAGTTCTTCTATATACAATATAAACTTCTTCAAAACCTACACGAACAGAAGTTCTAGCTGCGTCCATTGCAACGTTACCACCACCGATAACTGCAACTTTTTTACCAACTTTAAGAGGTGTAGCAGTAGCTTCATCATTCGCTTGCATAAGATTTACACGAGTCAAGAATTCGTTTGCAGAGAAAACACCATTCAAGTTTTCACCAGGAATTCTCATCATTTTTGGAAGTCCAGCACCTGAACAAATAAAGATTGCATCAAAACCATCTTCTTGAAGTTGTTTCAAGGTGATAGATTTACCAACAATAACATTTTTCTTAAATTCAACACCCATTGCTTTTAAGTTATCAATTTCTTTATCAAGAACAACTCTTGGTAAACGGAATGGAGGAATACCATATCTAAGTACACCACCTAATTTGTGTAATGCTTCAAATACAACAACTTCATGACCTGCTTTTCTCAAATCAGATGCTGCGGTAATACCTGCACAACCTGAACCAACAACTGCAACCTTCTTACCAGATGGTTTAATTTCAGTTTGTTTAGCAGAAGTATTGTCACCAACATATCTTTCTAAAGCACCAATAGCCACTGCTTCGCCTTTAATACCTAATACACAATTACCTTCACATTGTCTTTCTTGTGGACAAACACGGCCACAAACTGATGGTAACATACTTGTTTGTCGGATAATTTCACCGGCCTTATCTAAGTTACCTTCTTTTACTTCATGTATAAATTCAGGAATATGAATATTTACAGGGCAACCTTTCACACAACGAGGATTTTTACAATTCAAACATCTTGAAGCTTCTGCCAATGCTTGTTCTGGTGTAAAATTCTCTTCAACTGCATCAAAATTACTTCTACGTTGAATTTTATCTTGTTCTTTAGGATGCTGACGTTCCATATTTATATTCTCCCTTTATCTTATTCCACTATTTTCTTTATTTTATATCAAACAAACTATTTTATACAATTATTTAACAGAAGTTTAAGAACTAAAAAGAATTATAACTAGTTACGAATTTAAAAATATTTTTTAATGCAGTTCTACCAACTTCATAAACTTTTAAGGCATTAGCACCAGCTTCGTGTGCTTTAACCTCTAAATAATTTTCAGTATATTCTTTACATTTACCTAAATCTTCAACATCTGTTGTATCAGGATAACATTTTCTAGCATCAGCATATTTTACGGCTTCCTCAATTTCTGACATATTTGTAAGATTACCTTTTGTTAAAGCACACTTTCGTTCATAAGCAGTTTCGGCTCTTCCTAATCGACCTATTTGGCAATATTGATATGCATGTTCTGCTTCATGAGCAGCAGTTCTAACTGGGTGATAACCCTTTAATACCTTTTTAAAAACAATTTCTCTATTAGGCGATGAAAAATATGCAGATGCATTTTCTTGAACTCTTTCCGGATTAGTTTCAATAAAAATCCCCTCATCACCAAGTCCTTTTTTATCTAAGAAATATTGAGCTAAACTTTCTTGTTTTCCCTTACCTAACATCAATCTGTAAGGCAAAAATTCGTCTTCCTTGTTGACCTTAACATTTGTTTCAGGATTTATTTGTGTATTATTAACTCTATTATTAGAAACTGAAATATCTACAGACAAAACTTTTTTGTTAGTTTTGGGCTCAAAACCTAAATTTGTTGGATATTCAACACAAGTAGCTTTAATACCTTTTAAATCTTCACCATAAGAATATTCATTTTTGTTAATATGTAATTTTTTTGCAGCTTTTAATCCTTTGCTTTTATCAAACATCGTTGTAACAAATTGTTCTTCATCTGCTGTATCTGTCCATACAAAATAATTTGCAACATCATAAGATTCAGGAAGTGCCTCTCTTGTTTTTATTCTTCTAATATTAACACCATACGCACCACCAATATCAATATTTTTCGGTGGTAAAGTAAAATCATATTCATACTCTCTAATTTTTTTATTCATGCCTGTGCCTTTAAAGCACCTTTTTATCATTTTATTTTTTTTATCATAAAACGTAACAACTTCTCTAAAATAATTTTCATCAGATTTTTTACCAATCTGAACTCTAGTAAAAGTCTTAGCACCAACAGGCAAAGTCCAAGAATTAGCAGGGAATTTTTCTACTGACAATTTTTTTGTTTTCTCCAAAAGTTTATATTGAGATTTTGATTTCTTTTGAAGATTTAAACAATTATATAATTTTCTTAACGGATTACCGAAAGAAACAACATTAACCATTTTTACACCATACTAGTATTTACAGATGGTATAATGTATGAAATAAAATAATTTTGTCATTTTTTAATACATTTTTTACAATTATTTATACAAAAAGACTCTACTTAATTTATTAAGCAGAGTCTTATATATTCATTTGAACTATCTTACTTTTTATTTTTTATATAACTCAATACACCATTAATAAATGTAAGTGGATGAGTAGGACAACCTGGAATATACAAATCAACAGGATATTTATCCAAAAATTCTCTATTAAGCTTGTGTGCATGTTGAAAAACTCCACCACTAATAGCACAAGCACCACACAAGATTACAATTTTAGGATCAGGTGTTGATTTATAACAATCTTCCAAAGCATAAGCCATATTTTCAGAAATTGGGCCAGTTATAACTAAACCATCAGCGTGACGTGGAGATGCGACGAAATCAATACCAAATCTACCCATATCAAAGTTACAATTTGAACAAGCATTCAATTCCATTTCACAACCATTACAACCACCAGCTGAAACTTGTCTTAATTTTAAAGATTTACCAAAAACTTTAACAATTTCTTTCTTTACCTCAACAGCAGTTTTTTGATATTCTTCATAAGTCATATCAGGTTTAACAATTAACTTATCTCTTGAAGATGATGCTAATTTATATCCATTTGTAAATTTAACGGCTTCTGAACATCTTGCACATTTACCACAAATTGTACATTTACCCATATCAATACATAATGGGTTAGTTGATAATGCACCAGTTGGACAAACATTTTCCAAACCTGAACAATCAACTTTATCATTTAAAACAGGAAATCCACGAAATGCATCTCTCATCGGAGCATTTTCTATATCCTTTATAAATTGATTTCCTTGAAAAAATTTTAATTTTAAAGTATCAAACATTTTATTATCCCTTATAAATCATTTCCACAATATGAAAGATTGAAACTCTTATTACATAATGGGAAATCTGAAATTCCATTATTTCTAACAGCCATTGCTAATCCATACCAATTATTAAATGATGGATCTTTAATCTTATATCTAGCAAGATTGTCATAGTCATCTGTTATCGCAGCATGTACTACTTCGCCTCTCCAACCTTCAACAATAGATATAACCATCGTATCTGGCTTATATTGATTATTGCAATCAACACACAAAGGTTCATTTTTATATTCAGGAAGTTTCTTCAATAATTGTTTAATAATAAATATTGATTGAAGTACTTCTTTATATCTTTCTCTAGTTCTTGAATAAACATCACCATTGGCTTTAATTTTTTTATCTTCAATATTTTCGAGCCATTTTTCGTGAAAATCAAATCTTGAATCTAATTCAACACCAGATGCTTTTGCAGCCATACCAACTAATCCTAATTCTAAGGCAGTTGCGTTACTAACAACACCAGTTTTTTCTAAACGTGAGATAACAGTTGGAGATTTCAACATAGTTGCAAATGTTCTTTTAACATCATCTGAAACCTTTTTAAACATAGTTAAAATCTTTTCAGCAAATTGTTCATCAATATCATAATTTACACCACCAACAGTAATCAACCCTCTACCAAAACGGCTACCACACAATTCTAACATTGTATTGATTACGAGAGTTCTTGTAACACCAAAAATTGCAGCACCCATTTGATAAGCAGTATCACCAGCAATCGCACCTAAATCACCGATATGAATAGCACATCTTTCCATCTCTAATGCAATTAACCTAATAATCTCTGCTTTATTAGAAATTTTTATACCTTTTAAAGACTCCATAACTCTTGAATAGGCCAAATTATATGCAATAACACTATCACCACATATAGATTCTGCTAATTGATTTGATGGTTCTTTTACAATTAAATCTTCAATCCCCTTAGATTGATAACCTAATCTAATTTCGAGGTCATAAACTTTTTCACCATTACACATAAATCTAAAATGTCCAGGTTCAATAACCCCTGCGTGAATAGGACCAACACCAACTTGGTGAACTTCTTCACCTTCCACTTCAAA
>JBNMJS010000075.1:0-8615 GCA_050873965.1 Cyanobacteriota bacterium
ACATAGTCAACGGCATCTCCAATATATTCAATTGCTTCATCATAAGTTAATGCGGCTGGTTGTGATGACAAATTTGCACTTGTTGTTGCTAAAACTTGTTCTGGAATAGCATTACAAATATCAACAAATATTTCATTATCAGGAACTCTAATACCAACAGTATTCATACCTGATGTAATATAATCTGGAGTTAACTCACTTTTTTCTAAAACTAATGTCAAAGCACCAGGGAAATATTGTTTCATCAATTGATGAGCAGATTTTGGTAATTCTTTAACATATTTAATCAATGGATACGATTCACCCGACATCAAGATAAGAGGTTTCTTAGAATCTCTATGTTTTATATCATAAATCTTTTTTACGGCTTTTTCACTATCAGGAAGACAACCTAACCCCCATACCGTATCCGTCACAAATGCGATTACACCATCATTTTGTAATATTTTTTTAATTTTCTTTTTTTCTAAATCATTCAACATAATAATTAAAATATAACACTAAAAAATCGTAATATAAACAATTGAATAAATTAAAAATATATGATAAAATGCTAAAAATTAATGAGGTAAAAAAATGAATCAAGAACATATTATAAATGTTGCAAGAGGCATAGAACCAGCAGATTTAGTAATTAAGAACGCAAGTATAATTAACGTTCTTTCCGAAGAAATTCATAAAGCAGATATAGCAATTGCAGATGGAATTATCGCTGGTATTGGCAAAGACTATCAAGGTGATAAAGAAATTGATGTAAATGGTGCTTACGTCAGTCCATCATTCATTGACGGGCACGTTCACATTGAGAGTTCAATGTTATTACCATCTGAATTTGCAAAAATGGTTGTTCCAGCAGGTACAACAACAGTTATTATTGACCCTCATGAAATTTCGAATGTTCTTGGTTTACACGGTATTAGTTTTATGCATGAAGCAGTTCAAGACTTGCCAATGGACGTTTATACAATGCTACCATCGTGTGTTCCTGCAACACCATTTGAAACATCAGGTTTCGACTTAAACAGTTATGACCTATCATTGTTAATTGATAGACCATGGGTACTTGGTATCGCTGAAATGATGAACTATCCTGGAGTTTTAAACTTAGATAAAAATGTTATGGCTAAATTAGAACTAGCGAAATCTCATAATAAACAAATTGACGGGCACGCACCTTGCTTAAGCGGTAAAGATTTATGTGCATATATCGCAAGTGGTGTTCGTTCTGACCACGAATGTACAACACCTCAAGAAGCACAAGAAAAACTTCGTATGGGTATGTACTTAATGATAAGAGAAGGTTCTGCTGCTAAAGATTTAGAAGCATTACTACCTTTATTAAAAGATGTTAATACAAGAAAATGCATATTTGTTACAGATGATAGACACCCTGAAGACTTAAGTGCTCACATCAATTCAATGGTTCGTAAGTCAGTTGAATATGGTATTCCACCTATCAAAGCAATTCAAATGGCAAGTTTAAATACTGCAGAATACTTCAAAATCCAAAATCTTGGTGCAATTGCACCTGGATACAAAGCAGATTTCATAGTATTACCTGATTTAAAAGAATTTAGTCCAGAATTAGTATTCAAAAATGGTGAATTAGTAGCAAATCACGGCCACTTGGTTGGTGAAATAAAAAATAAAGGTGTAACTGGTGTAAGAAACTCTGTTAACGTTAAATGGATTAAATATGATGATTTTAAATTAGAAGCGAAATCAGATGAAGTTCATGCAATCCAATTGATACCAAAACAATTAATAACAAAAAATATTGTATCAAAAATCAAAGTTGTTGATGGATATGCAGAAAGCAATGTTGATAATGATACATTAAAAATCTGTGTATTAGAACGTCACAGAGCCGGTGGAAACATTGGTAAAGGATTCGTAAAAGGATTTAATCTAAAATCAGGTGCCATTGCTTCAACTGTTGCACACGATTCTCACAATATGATTGTTATTGGTACTAATGACAATGATATGTACACAGCAGCAGTAGCATTAATTAAATCTCACGGCGGTAAAATTGTTGTTAATAACGGTGAAATCATTGCACACTTACCATTACCTGTTGCTGGTCTAATCTCAGATAAAGATGCTCAATATGTAATCGAAAAAGGTGAAGAACTAAACAACGCAACTAGAAAACTTGGTTGTACAGTTGAAGATCCATTTATGGCAATGGGATTCCTATCATTACCAGTAATACCAGAACTAAAAATTACAGATAAAGGTATTTTTGATACAACTGAATGTAGATTTATTGATATATTTGATAATGTTACTCAATCAGTATAAAAAGGATTATTTATCATATACAACAATTCTTTTAGAATCGCCATTAACAACTCTATTGATATCTTCGGCGAACTTATCATATTGCTTTTGATTACATACAACTTTACCAGTAACTTCTTCTAATTTTTGTGGAAATTCTTTAATTTGACTGTTATATATAAAATTCTTATTATATAACATCATATCACCTTTTATCTTGCTAACATTTCTAAGTAAAACATCTTCTTCAATCCCCATCATTGAATAAGGAATTGTAATACCTTTTTGTTTATCAGCCACATATATAGGTTTATAAGTTTCTATCTCAAGTGTGTTATCAGATTTATGTTCAACTTTTTTACCTAACATTGAAAATACTGCAAAAGAATCTTTTTCTTTAATTGCTTTATCAAGAGTTTTATCAAATAGTTCATCATGTTGACCCAATTTATCGGCAATCATAATTTCTTGTGCTGCTTTAGGACCTTCATCAACAATACCATTAACACAATCTAATTTTTCTTTCTTAATAAATTCTTTAACATTAGCGATTTGATTAAGTGGAATAAGGTTATTATTTTCAACACCTTGAATTTGATCAACTTTGTTTCTTGAAGTTGCCATACCGATTTGAGGTGACCACATATTTTTACTATCTCTTTCTAAAAATACATAAAAATCACCATCTAATAATGCATCTTTTGCTTTGTCGACACTTGAACGTGTACACCAGTTTCTACAACTTAAAATTTCTAAGTCATGAATATTTTTTTCATTATTTTCTTTATCATGCTTATATGATGGAATTTTTACCCAAGCAGTTTTTTCTTTCAAGATTCCCTTTTCCATCAATAAATTATCTCTAAGCCTATGAGTGTACATTTCCAAGAAGGTTGGAGAAATACATCTTAATGCTCTATCTTTTGGTGGCATAGAATCAAAACTGTTCACTGTTTCATCTAGTGCTTTTGCATCAAATGGAACTGGAATATGTCTATTATTTGCTTTCAAATCAGTATTGATTGCGTGCCAAATAACAAATTTCATTGGATTATTATCTTTTGTCTTTTTTACAAGATTTGGGAATTTGCTAGCATCTTCATGAGATTCAGGATGTTCTAAGAACGATTTCCATTCATCAAGTCTAATTGCCCTTGCTTGATTTATTTTATCAACACAAAATTCTCTAACATCATCAGGTACATAATTTTTCCAACGAATTTTTGTTTTTGATGCTTCTTGATGAGGAAGATATAATGTTCCTTCTTTTTGCATTTTGTTCATTGTCTTACCAATATTTGAGGCAGAAAGACAACTACCATTTACACCATATTTTTGATTTTTTGAAGCAATATCAGCTGCTAAATATTCATATACAGTTTTGTATTTTGACGGAATAGACATACCTGTAAAAGAAACTGTATCCTGTTTAAGAGGAGCAAGGCTTGTATATCTATTTTTATAATTATTGTTGTTGTTATTTATGTTTAATGGTTTTATAGTATTTATTTTATTAAAATTTAATATTGGACTAAGCATTATTTTTACCTTTATTTTAGTTGTTTATTCGTTTTAAATAAAACCTGTAAAAATAAAAATTGATTGATTTTGACAATATTTTTTAAATTTCTTAACAAAAAACTTAGATTTAATTTATATAATTTAAAATAAATTTAATTTACTAGTAAATACTCTCAGACAGAGCATAACATACAACTATTTTATAGATCTTTCGCAAATATTTATACGGTTATGTAAAATCTGTAAAATATTTTGTTCAAGATGACGAAAGTGACATCATATTATGGCTTTAGCCTAAATATTTTTTTAGTTTTTAAACTGTTTTTATTCGTCACTTGGACAATATTATTTTCAATAATTTTAGTATTCTTTATATTTTAAACTACCCATAATTGCTGGTTGAATTTCTTTAACGATTTTTGGAACACCTGCAAAGTTTTTTGAATGTTCTTTACCAAGAGCATATCTCACACCGGCTGATAAAGATATACCATTACGACCACCGTTATATATCATTGCTTGTCCAAAAGCAGTAAATCTATCCTTAACTACTTTTTGCAAACCAAGTCCATATTGCACATAAGGTTTTATGTACATATCAGGTAATTCTTCACCATTGGCTTTAATATTAGAGTGAGCAAGGATATTCCAAACCATACCTACTGCAAAATATGGTTGCCAACCAGTTTTTGAATTAACTACAAAACGAACAGTTGGAGCGATTTGAATCATACTTGTAGGATCAGAATTAATTTGTACTCCTGCATTATTCTTGTAATCAAATGTATTCACAAATGTATATGCTAACAACATACTAGGCTGAATAATGAATTTGCCTTGATTAAACTCAATATTGTAACCAGTTTTGTTACCAATACCTGCAAACATTGTTGTTGAAAACTCTGTACCATACATTGTGTGAGATTCGCCAACAGTTGCACCAGCTGACAATGTAGTAGCAGTAAAAAACTTACCTTTGTACAATGTCATTGTTGCACCAAGTAAACCACCATTTTGGTAACAATCAATACCTGAGAAGTTTTGACTTGCACCGTTGTATCCTAAATAGTATGTAAATACTCTATCCCAACCATGTTTTAGAGATGTCATTGGTTCATCATAACCAACAAGAGTACCATAACTAATACTATTTACTTTTGGACCATTTCTAAGTGGTACATTTTCAAATGTTGCGTAAGGCTTAATCCAGAAACCATCCATTTCTTCACCGGTCACAAGTGGAGAGAATACACCAATATTTGATGTTGCATATTTATTTCTATTTTTATATGCTACACGTTCCATTGTTGGCATATTCATAAATACATCAGCATGTTGGAATGCATAGTTAAGTGTATTTAATTGTGTTGTATATGTACCTGTTTGTTGAATAACTGATGGCACTAATACTGCCGGATTATAATTATTGCTATTACCTGATGAGCCTCGAACAAATGTAAAATATCCCATTCCATCTGCTTCATTCACGTCATAACTTGCTTTATATTTGTAAATTGGTGAATATATAACAGGATTGATACCTGTATATGCAACACTATTTGCAAGTTGAGAATCTGCAAATGGTATAGATACTTTTCTTTCTGTTGTAGGATTGATTATATTTATGCCTGAAACATTAAGTATTGCACCACCAGAAATATTATAATTTGTTGCGATTATTCTATCCATAACCTGATTTTTTAAATCTGCATCAACTTTTATGTTGTTTGCACCAACAAGATTAAATGTCGGAACATTCATTTCACCAACAGAATTGTTTACAACAGATAAGTTTGTATTGTCCATTGTAACTGATACAGAATCATTCAATAAATTTTCTTTTGATAGATAAATGTTTGTATTACCTAAAGTAACGTTTGCATTATCAATATTGTTGTTGATGATAACATTACTTGTATCATCACCTGAGATGTTTACGTTGTAACCTGATTCACCGTTGATTTTGTCATCAAGTTTAATTAGAGCATTGTTTGTAGATTTAAATACTAATGTTTTATCTGCATTATCAAGATAGATTGCATTCATACCATCTGTATCAATATTTCTAGAAATATTAACAACAGCATTATCTGCACTAATATTCACATCTGCTTTAGAATAGATTGCACCACCTTTGCCTGTTGAAACATTGTTCACTAGAGATGTATTTTTAAGGTTTATTTCTGAATCAGAGTTTATTGCAGAGATAACAGAACCATTTGAAGAACCTAACGCATTTGTAAGCGTTGTATTATTAACATTTAGTTTTGTTGAGTTATTCAATTCAAATCCTGATTTTTTATCAAAGTTGATAGTAGAAGTTTTTTGAACAATAGAAACGACACCCGTTGCTTCATCTGTCACTTCTGTAGTTGATAAAACACCATTGATATTCAATGTACCTTTTGCTGTTTCTCCCAAGTCTTCTGTAACGTTATATACATTACTTGATGCGTCAAAATTGAAACTTTTTATTGCAATATTTGCTTGGTTAACTAGCATAAGAGTATCGCCAATTGTATCAAGAATTCTTGAACCAGTTTCTACTTTGGTAACTTCAACACCAATACTGTCATTCGTTGTGTCTGTTTTTGTTAAAAATAAATAACCATATATATCTTTAAAATCAACATATTTATTTAATGTATCATTCCATTTCGTTTCAGCTTGTACATTATCAAAACGTAGAGTTTCTTTTGTACTTATTTTTGTTTCAACACCCACTGATGGAACTAAATTATCACTCAAATTTAATTGCAAATCATTATTTTGAGTTTTTATAACTTGTATTTTGAATGAAGAAGAAATAAAATCTTCCCAATTATCACCTATATAATTCAAATTATCAATTGTAATTGTACCTAATGAAGGAGAAGTCGTAATAAATTTGTCTGATGTCTTATTCGCTAAATCAATGTCTATTACATATTTCACATTTTCATCAGATGTTATTGAAACAAAATTGTAATCTCTTGTTATGTTATCAACAAAATCAACCTTGCCAACACCTGACACATTCAAATTTGCATTAGATATTGTATTATGAATATTTACTATTGATGAAATATCACCAGTAATATTCAATGTATAACCGTTTTCTCCTTTAATATTATCATTAAATGTAATAACACCATTATTAATAGAATTAAGCGTTAAGGTTGCAGATGATGATGCAACATAAATTGCATTATAATCTTTTTCATCGTCACCGATTTGAGTATAATTTCCACTAAATAATGTTGTTCCATTATCAGCATTTATAGATAAATTTTTTGTAGTGTAAATTGCACCACCTTGAGCAGAACCTTCTGTGGCAATAACACCATTACCAATAAAAGAACTATTTTTTATTCCTTCTGTTATATCACCATTATTCCAAATAACACCACCTTGCGAAATAGAATCAATATTAAGTGAAGCATTTATAAGTTTATTATTAATAAAATCTCCTGTTATTGATTTTATTTGTGCAATAGAACCCTCTCCTTCTTGATAATTAGAAATTATCCCTCCACATATTGAATTTTTACCATTTACCGAAGTTAGTTTAACACTATTATTATAAAAATTTGAATTAATATTCCCAATACTTGCTATATTATTATTTCCGGCATCTGAAAATACATAGTTTCCAATTAATCCAGTATAAGAATCTTTAGAAACAATAATTGAATTAGAAATAAAATCTCCTGTTATATTCCCTATTTTGACAGAATTATTAATCGAATTCGTAATATTATAAAGATAATTTCCAATCAATCCACCACCAAATAAAGATAATACATTAACAATATTTTCATTAAAGTTTCCTGTTATATCTTCTATTTGAGTTAATTTATTTGATACTGTTTTATTATTAGTTGAGAAATTTCCAACTAATCCACCGCCACAAAAAACTTGATGAGATTGGACATTATTTGAGATAAAATCTCCTTTTATATTTTTAATATATGTGAAATTAGAATTAGAAGAATAATTTCCAATCAATCCACCACCTGCACCATAATATTTAAATATAATATCATTATAAATAAAATTTCCGGTTATATTTCCTATTTGAGAAGTATTAATTGTTGTTTTAACGTCAACTCCTAAATTATTTCCAATTAATCCACCACCATAAAGTAAACTAGTTATAGAAATTTTATTTAACACGAAATTTCCTGTAATATTACCGATTTCTAAAACATTCTCATTTGAATTTTCACCAATAGTAGAAAATGTTCCTATCAATCCTCCACCAAAAATAGAAAGACTTGACTGAACAACATTTTCAATAAAATCTCCTTTTATATCACCTATTTGAGCAACATTTTGAGAAGAAGATTTTGTATTTGCGAAAAATACACCGATAATTCCTCCACCAAATAAATTTTTACTATTATTTATAGAAATATAATTTGAAATAAAATTCCCATTAATACTACCAATTTTATTAGTATTATTGTTTGAATAAATATTCGAAAAATTAAGACCAATTATTCCACTTCCGTTTAACTGGTCACCAACTACTATATTATTAGAAATAAAATCTCCATACATGTTGTTTATTTGAGTGCTATTATTGTTAGATCTATAGGAAGTCAATTGATTTGATACTATTCCACTACCAACCAACATACTATTTACATTTATATTATTACCTATAAAATTACTATCTATATCATCAATTATCGCTTTATTATTTGTAGAACCATAATTATTATTTTATAAAATTCCTATTATTCCAGCACCTCTATTCTCTGTACCGGAAGATAATATAATAATATTATTTATAAGAAAATCACCTTTTATAAGCCCTATTGATATAC
>JBNMJS010000076.1:0-8474 GCA_050873965.1 Cyanobacteriota bacterium
CCAAATAATTCAAGAAGAAACGTTGCACAAAACGGATTGCCGACAGAGTGCGAAAGGGCTTGGAGCAGTCCAAGACCTGTAGGCACGTTTAACGTCGGCAACCAAGCAGAAACTCCTGACCTGAACTTCATTCACGCATCATTTGTAATTATTCTGCATTGAACTTCGGAACTCGTGAATTTACAAATATTTTTATATGTTAGTAAATTCACTCAAACACCTCAGTATTAAGCAGAATAAAACAATGATGGTTCATTACGTTGAGGTCGAATTTTACTTATCACTTGTTAAATCACGTCATTACTTCGTCGTTTCGCTGTCTTGGATTATTCGGGATTTCGTTAAACCACACTTTTACGACTAGCCAAATAATTCAAGAAGAAAATGAAAATTGAACATATATATATTGTAAGGCGAAGCCTGATGATATAATATATTACGCTCTCGGACGACGAATCGTTAGTGGTGTGTCTTTTGGCATAAAGGTATATCTTAATCCCATATTTGCAATAAGGAAGAAGAATTCTAATTCTTCGCCAGCATCAATATCAATATCTTTAAATGGTATGCAAATATCTATTTTTTCGTTATGCAATACATTCAATCCCGGTGAATCTACAATTGTCCATAAATTATCTTGCATTGATTTAGACAGGAATGATGGGTATATAGTATTATTTAACAATGTTATTAGCAATTCATTATGATACTTTGCTTTTAATATAGGAAAAACTGCTTCTGTTTTGTTAGAAACACGAATGCTTGATAATGTTTGTTTCTTATCATTATTTTTCATATATATATAAAATTGGTGTATTTTAGGCTTTTTATCGTCTTTTTCTCTAAAATTAGGGTTTAATTCTAATTTGAAATAAAGGTTTTCATTATCAAATCCATAACTAATATTATCGAAAATCTTACTTTCTTGGAAAACAGGGCCATCAATTAAGTCGATGCTATCTGAATATAGCCAGCCAGTACTAAATTGTGGTGGCTCCATATTTTCTGTTTCAGAATTTACGTAAGCAACTGTAATAATAGAATTATCTAAATATTCAGGATATTCTTCATCTAACAATTTGTATGCATTTTTTAAATGCTCTCTAAATAGAAAATCGAAAACATTATCTTGTCCAGAGTTGTTTGGCTCGCCATACCACCAGAACCAATCGCTACCTTCTGTAATATATAATTCACGTAATGCTTGTTCTTTGTTTTGGTGGTTATGTTTTTCTTTTAATATTCTGCGAATATCTTCTCTAACATTATATAAATATTGCCATGCCAAGTTCTTAACCGGATCACCTATCCAATAGTTAAAGTTTTTGTTGATCCAAGAGCCTGGATGAATTTTATTTAAAGTCTTTTTGTTTTTATCAGATGAAATATAATCACTGATTAAAACTGTTTCTACTGTTTCATCTTGTTCTAATTTAGAATAAATTGCATCAAGGAAATCATTACCATCATTTGGATAATTTTCCCAACAGTTTTCACCGTCTAATGCAATCGTCAAAAGATGTTTGTCATCTGGTGATACAAGTAGTTTGTTTTGAATTGATTTGATTTTGTTATACAAATCATTTGATGAAACGTTTGCATCAACATTGCAATATTCAAAATTGATAAGATTTGGTATATGAGAATCTCTAAAAATAATATCCATATTAGTTTTTTCAGGACTATAAGTATATGTTTTTAACAAATAATATGGATCTTCAAGATTACCTTTGAAATCTCTTACAAATTCAAAATTGATACTTTTTGCAAGTATAGTTTCATCAGATACTGTCCATTCTATACCTTCTTCTTTAAATAATTCTAAAACTTTGTTCGTTAAACAAAATTCTGATGGCCACATACCTTTTGGACGTACTCCAAATATTTCTTCAACTCTATCAAGTGCAGATTTAACTTGGTTATGAGCATCTTTTTTTAGATTAAAATTGACAGGTAGATTTTCTCTGTTTGGTAGGTTTTTTGTAGCATTTTCATAATCACACAAAATCGGCATAATTGGGTGATAATATGGGCTTGTTGTAAGTTCTACTCTACCTTGTTGAATATATTTTTTGTATGTTGGAATTATTTCTTTGATGATTTGTTTTTGCAAATCTATAATTCTGATTCTATCTTTTAATGAATAATTATGTCCTTTTTTTGCTAATCTGCTTAGTTCAGGATAATTATAATAATGTGTTGCATCAATCCAAATGATGTTGAATAGAGCCATCAAGTCCGAAAACTCTTGATCAGAAAAATCATCAATTGTTATTGAATTGCTTGAAAATCTTTTTTTGAATAATTTTCTATATGTAGGATATTTGTATATCATTGTTTCATATTTTGCATTGAAGAAATTATTCAAAATATATTCTTTTTCACTTCTAGCCAATTCTTCAATCGGCCTAACACTAAGGCTTGAATGTATATCGTCGAAACCTTGTTCAGCATATTGTATCAATTCATCTAAAAGTGCTGGAACTATATCAATATTTAATTTTAATCTAGGGTATTTTTCTAGAAGTGTTACCATATCAAGGTAGTCTTTTACTGCGTGAAGACGTACCCAAGGCATCAAAAATACACCGTCTAATTCATAAACCGGTTGGTGCATGTGCCAATAGAATGCTACAGATAAATTCCCAGATAAATTTTCCATAAGTCTATTATAGCAAATTTTTACAGAAAATAAACCTTAAATTTTATGAAATTCTTCTGATAATTTCATGTGCTTCTTCGCATTCAGGGAAGATGTCTGTTAATTTGTCTAAAACTTCTAATGCTTTATCTATTTCATTCATTTTTTCATAGCATTTTGCTTCGTTTAATAATAATGAAATATTTTCACTACTTTTTTCTAACAATGCTTTGAATATGTTCAATGCTTTGTCATATTCACCTAATTGGTAATAGCAAAGTGCCAACAAGTTCTTTGTTTCAATATCAGGATTTTGTTCTAATGACTTAATGAAATAGATTTTTGCCTTTTCATAATCTTCCATTGAATAATATATTCTACCTGCTAAGAATTGAATATATTCGTGTTCAGGTTGTTCTGTCAATGCTGATTCAATCAATTCTCTAGCATTATCAAGTTGATTTAGTTCTATTTTATTGATTGCTTGTAATGATTTTGCTACAACATCATCTTTGATAGCAAGTGCTTTGTCATAATATTCATCTGCTTCTTCATATTTAGAAACTGAATATAAGTAGTTTGCATATTCAAAAATTATATCAAAATCGTTTGGTGCTAATTCCATTGCAGTTTTAAATTCATCTTCTGCATAATCAAATAGACGTTGATTTAGATAAATTACACCTAAGTCTTTGTGTGCAATTGCATTTTCCGGATTCATTTTAATTACTTTTTTGAAGATTTTTTCTGCTGTTCCTGTGTCATATAATTGTGTTGATAAAATAGCATATTGATATAAAACTTCTGATGATGGAGATGCTTTTAAGATTATAGAATCATATAAATCTTTTGCTTGTCGGAAGTTTCTAGTTTCAATATAAAGATTAGCCAACTTTTGAGCCATTGTCACAGATTTAGGATTTCTTGCTAACAACAATTTCATGATATTTATTGCACTTTGGAAATCTCTCATTAATTCATAACATGATGCCAAATTGTATTGGAACGAATCTTTTTCTGGATGCAATATAGCCAATGCTTTATAATGTTTTGCTGCTTTTTCTAATTGCATTGATTTTAATTCAGATAATGCTAATGAAATTAAGTAATTTTCTTGGTTATCTAAATGGTATGCTTTTTCAAAATAGTCACAAGCTTGTTCGTGCTTGTTTTGGATTTGATAAATTGAACCAATGTTATAGTATGATATTGCATCTTCTGGTCTGATTTTGATTGCTTTTTTGTAGCAGTCAATTGCTTTTTCTCTTGAACCAACAAGCAAATACGCAGTTCCTAAATTGTTATAAATTTGGAAGTGCTCAGGATTTAGTGCAAGTGCTGATTCTAAGTATTCAATACCTTTGTTATATCTTTTTAAAGCAACGTATGCAGTTCCGATTAAATAGTCAAATGTATAATCTTGTGGAGCGATTTCTTTTGCTTTCATTGCATATTCAATAGCATTATTTTCTTTGCCTGTTTTCATGCAAATAATACAAAGGTTTTTGTATGCATCAATATAATTTTCTCTAATTTCAAGAACTTTTATATAATAACTTTCAGCATCTGATAATCTGTTTAAGTTATCATAACAGTTTGCTAAATAAAATAGTGCTGTTGCATCTTTTGGTGAAATTTTGATTGCTTTTTCAAAATTTTCTACAGCACTTTTGTAGTCTTGTAAGTTAACATTTACAAGTCCCATAAGTTTTATAACTTCTAGATCGTTTTCGTGACCTTCAGATATATATTTTGTTAATTCTTTTTTTGCCTCGTTATAACTATTTTCGGCTATTAAATCTTTTACTTTTTCTAATTCACTCATAACCGTATTATATTACAAACTAGAATTTATTCATAATTTTTCAAAGTATTCGCAATCATTTCTTGCATTTCTGTAACGTATACTTTTGGTTTTAATACTTTGCAAGAAGAGTCATAACGCATTAGTCTATGAAGTAATTGTTTTTTGTCTTCATATCTGTTTGTGATTATAATAGAACCATTACTCTTGAATTGTGTAATTTGTTCATTTTCTCTTGGTTGATAACGTTTTGCTAAACTACCTCTTATTTCAAAAATAACTGTTGCCATTGATTCTTTTGTTAGAACTTTGTCATCAATAACTCTAATATCGATAATATCATCAGGATTAAGTTCTTTTGATTCATCGTTGTTGTATGTTTTGAATACAATTTTTTCATCTACAACCTGAATTTCTTTAGGGAAACAGTTGTAAGTTGTTTTGTCTTTGAAAATTATTTTTATATCACATTGAGAAAGACACGCTTTTTCAAAGATTTTGATAATTCTATAATTTTTGCTTGATTGAAGCCCTGTACCTGATTTATAGAATGCTAAGTGTAATTTACTTATAAATTTATCAATGGTATTTTCTAATTCACCAGACTTCAAGTTTTCACTAAGTGATTTTACTTCAAATAATAATTCACTTTCTGTTGGCGAAAATCTTAAACCGATTGGAAAGTTTAAAATTGTATATTTGTTGTTTATTTTTTGAATATCAATACCACAAGATTTGCATGTGTTTATATATTTGCTGACAACAAAGTTGTTGCAAGGTCCAAGTCCATTATTGTTCATTGCGTCAACAAGTTCATTCATAGTCATATTCTTTTCAAATAAAAGACTTAAAATTTTTAAAACTTTTAATGATGCTTGATTAACTTTACCAATTGTAGAACTATTTGCCATATACTGACCTCATTTCTTTTAATTTTGAAATAACCGTATTTCTGATTTTAGATGGTTCTTCAACAATACAATCAGGACCAAAACTCAACATTCTTTGTATCGCTATAAATTCGTTGAAATAACGTCCTTGAATAGTTACGTAATCTTCCAATTCTTCTATAATTGTTTCGTTTTCTTCAAGACGGTAATCTTGATGTGAATAAAGTCTGAATTTTACACAAGTATCAAGCCCTACTGGTGTATTTTTATCAAACAATGTGCATAAAATTTCTTTTATTCTAGAAACATTTAAGAACGAACGTTTTTGGTTTGAATTGTTAAAACAATATACATATAATTTACCGTTTCTTAAACCTAGTTTTTCAATAGTAATATCGTATTCAGTATCTTCTTGGTGTGGTAAAGAATATAATATTTTTACTCTATTATGGCATTTTTCATCAGCAACAAGACTTTTAATTAGTTCCAAGTTTTCAGATTTTAATAAAGAGATACCTAATAATTGCTCTTTAGTTTCGTCATCACCTGCAATATTTGCAATATGTTCAAATAAATAATGATAATTTAATAGTTTTTTAGGTGATGCTGTTTTGCTAATTTTTTCGTATATAACTTTTAATGCTTTAATTTCTTCATTTGTAACATTGATTTTATATGGATGTGAAATCAATGCATATTGATGATGGTTTCTTTTTGTTGCTTTTGTTATTTCACAACCAATTTTTTTTAGAGTGTTAATATCTATTCTAATTGTATCAATAGAGTATGCTCTATCAGCAACACCACAATCAATAACAAATTGTCTTATATCTTCAAATTTTTTAGGGCCTTCTGCAAGTGCAACTAACAATATTAAGGCTCTTGCCCCTGTTAATGAAACTTGTTTTGATGCATCATGATATTTTATAAAATTTTCCATGTTAACTCTCCAATGCAGTTTTATTATAAGATATTTAAAAAATAATATCAATTATATTTATTGATATATTTATGTGTTTTTTTTGAAAAATTCCACAAAATAAAGAAGAGCAAATCTTCTTAAAAGACTTGCTCCTCTTACCATAATTAACAACGAAAAAGAGTTTACTAAATTTACTAGCCACCGAATGTTTTGAAACTTGATTCAACGTTCTTACTAACAACTTTTTGACAAGCTTCCATTTCATTCTGTAGTGCTGTTTGTTCAGTACCAAGTTGCTCTAATCGAAGTTGAAGTTCTCTATCTTCAGCTTGGATAATTTCAGTCTTGGCATTGATATTTGCGATTTCTTTATCATACTGTTCTTGTTTGTAGTAGTACTGATTCATCGCATTTTGATATGCTGCATCATCAGTGATTGTTTCACAGCCTAGTGTGTAAACTACGCTATCATCTTCGAATTTAACTGATGTGAATCTACCTTTACCGTCAGTTTCAAGTAATGCTTTTTTACTTTCTTCAACTTTTGTTTTGATGTAAGAAGCATTGTAGTATGATAATTTGTTTTGTGAATCGATACCATTGTTGGCAATCGCATCATCTTCGTAAGCACCTTTTGCTGAATTTTCTAAGTCAGCCTTTGTAGTGTAATAAGTTGTGCCATACATTTGGAATGAATAGATGCCACCTTTGTATTCGCCAGTTTTTTCATCAAAACATTCTGATAAGTTTGCGTAAGCACTATCTGATGATGTTTTCATATCTTTTAGGATTTGTTGAATTTCTGTAGAAATTGTAGAATCACCATTGTAATCATCTGCAGATAGTTCTTTTAAGTCGCAGTTACCGATTGCTTTGAAGTTGTCGAAAACAGGATCATTTGTTGCTGAGTGGAAACTCAAATCAGTTACAGGTGGATTTGCATCTAAGTCAATTGATGCTAATTCGTCTGCTGTTAGATATGATGTGCCATCTGTATAATATATAGTGTCATCACCTGTTCTAACTTGGACTTTTGCGGCTTCACCTTGACTGCCTTCGGCATTTTTTACATCGTCACCACAAACGAAGTTATACACATTTTCACCTGCGGCATTTTGTGAAACTGTATAGTAATATGATTTTGAAGGATCATAAGTTCCACCGTAGCTTTTTCTTAATAATTCAGATATTTGTGCATCATTTTCGTCTGTAGGATCAATCTTTTTGAATGTTACACCCTGAATTTTTTGACCAGCATTGTCAGGATCATCTACTTTACTATCAGTTGCTGCGATAGTAATAGTTTTAGGGTTAGCATGTGGATCTTCCGGTTGTGTTGGATCGAAATCAGGGTTTGGAATAGTTACGTCACCTTTGATTACAAGTTCTTCAGGGTCAGTAGCTGTTTTTGGAACTGTGTAAGACACCCCAGCAGATGTCGAAGCAGTTCTGTTCCACAAAGCATCAATCTCTTCAACAGTATCTTTGTTTGTTGTTTGTTCAGCACGTTTAAATGTTTTTGTTGACTGAACACCATTTCTTTCTACTGATAATGTGTAAGAATCATCTCCTGCACCTGGTAGTGATTCTTTGTGGTAAGTTAATTGGTTTACAGTGTAATTTTTGTCAGTATTCTTAGTGAAGTGGTTTGTTTTTGAACCTTGAATTTCTGGTGAATTCATTTTCTTCATAGAACCTGTGTACACTTTGTCATAGTGATAACTTGTTACAACGTAGTTGTAATCTTCGTTTGGTGTACCAATTTGATAGTAGTCTGAAATTACAGAATCGTTAATACCATCACTCCAAGAATATTGAAGGGTAGTATAGTCATTACTATCAGGACATGTCGGTACAGACATTGTCATCATCTGATTGAATAAATCAGCTGATTGGTTTGACAAATTAACCCTTTGTTGGTTAATCTGTTGACCTTCATACTCAACGTTCGTCTTTCTGGCAGATAACGCTAAATACCTGGCCTGAGAAGCTGCCATTCCCATCGGTATTCTCCTTTCATTGTTAATTTAACTATTTAGTTGTTTTCATGGTTTCTTTTAATGTTACTTATGAACATGTCAAAATAACATTTACTATTATGTTACATTTCTTTACAATTCAAATCAACGGTTTTGATTTATATTTCTATACTAATGTTAGATAAATCTCATACTTAAGTATGAGAAAATAAGGGGATTTTTATATAAATGTATATTA
>JBNMJS010000077.1:0-8406 GCA_050873965.1 Cyanobacteriota bacterium
AAATAAAAATTTTGTAACAATAGTTTATATTACTAAATATAACCAACTAAATGTTTCAAACTTGATTTTTTTTATTATAATAAACTATATGAAGAAACTTATTTTATTATTATTTTTTATAATTATATCAACATTTTCTATTGCAAGTGCTGTTATGATACAAGCAGGCGTATCGGTTGAACGTGTACCTAACGCATTTTTCGGAACATGGCAAATCGAAGCACAATTAGAAAAAACATCAAATTACTCAGTATTTAAACCAAGAAGTACTGACTTATGGAACTTATCCAGACTTGGTAACGTCATTACTTTAGAAAATCCTTTTACAAAGGCAAAAGCACAAATTCAAGTGAGTCAGGTTGAGGGTAATGTCATCGTATTTACAAAAACATCAAGCTATGACAACAAAGTTTTAAAAGATGTCGTAACTATTAGGCTTAATGGTGATACATTTGCCGGCTACAATGACATCGTATTTGAAACAAAATCACTTTACGATGGACACATACTAAAATCAGACAAAGCAAAATACTTTATAAAAGGTAAAAAAATCGCAGGAATGTCTGTTATCAAATAATTGTGTGGAGGAAAGATGAGTAAAATTTACGAGTATGACACCGTTATTTTAGGTGGAGGACCGGCTGGACTATCTGCTGGAATATATGCAGCAAGAAGCAATACTAAAACAGCAATATTAGATATTAGCATGCTTGGTGGACAACCATCAAACTATTTAGAACTAGAAAATTATCCAGGATTCCCTATCATAGGTGGATATGATTTAATGGAAAAATTTGAAGAACACGCAGACAAATTCGGTGTTGAAAAATTCCCTATGCAAGAAATTAAATCAATAAATCTAGTACAAACACCAAAAATAATCGAAACTCTTGACGCAACATTTAAAGCAAAAGCAGTTATTATTGCTTGTGGTGCGAAACCTAAAAAACTAAATATTAAAGGCGAAGAAGAATTTATTGGAAGAGGTGTTAGTTATTGTGCCGTATGTGATGGAGCATTCTATCAAGATAAAACCGTTGCAGTTGTTGGTGGTGGAAATGCCGCAGTAGAAGAAGCAATATACTTAACTAAATTTGCTAAAAAAGTCTATATTATACATCGTAGAAATGAACTTCGTGCTGATAAAATTGTTCAAGAACGAGCAAACAAAAATGATAAATTAGAATTTATTTTTGACACAGTTGTTAAAGAAATAATTGGAAATGATGTTGTTAACGAATTAAAAATTAAAAACGTAAAAACTAATGAAACAACAATGCTAGAAACTGACGGCATATTCCCATATATAGGAATAACTCCAAATATTTCAGCAATAAATGGACAAGTTCAACAAGATGAAAATGGGTTCATAATAACAGATGAAACAATGAAAACTTCTGTTGACGGAGTTTACGCTGTAGGTGATGTCCGAAAAACGCCACTTCGTCAAGTTATTACTGCTGCATCTGATGGTGCTATCGGAGCAGTATATGCAGAAAAATACATTGAATCATTAGAAAAAGTTTCAGTATAAATACTTATACTCTATATCAATAAAGGCGAATACAACATTCGCCTTATTTTTATAAAAAAAATAAATGCCGGAAGGGTAAATTAAAGAAATTAGATAATATAATATGTTTATGTTTTAGTTTTGTCCGGCATAAAATTTATTGATCTGATTCTTTATGTTTATCGATTAATTTTTCAAAATCAGATGGTTTAATACTTTGAATAAAATCTTTAAATTCTTCTGCTTCTTCTTCATCTCTTGCTGAATCAGTAGAAACAGCACCGTTCATAAGAACATTTGCAGTAACTAAAATCGGTGCATCTGCTCTCATTGCAACTGCAATGGCATCAGATGGTCTAGAATCAATAGTGATTTCTTTTTCACCATTAGTTAAAAATATAGTTGCGTAATAAGTTTCTTTTTCGACATCGTTAATTTCAACTCTATCAACAGAATAACCAGTTTGTTTAACAATATCTACAATCAAATCATGAGTCATTGGTCTAGTAACTGAAAGTTTTTCAATTTTACGAATAATAGCACTAGCCTCTGCTGAACCAATCCATATTGGTAAAGCACGTCTATTATCTAAATCATGTAATACAACAATTGGAGAACCTGTCCTTGTATCAAGGGCAATACCCATAACTTTCATTTCTATCATTCTAAGATGACTCCTCAAGTACTTCGTCCAACTATTATAACACAAAGAAAAATTTTAAAACAAGGTTTGTTGCATAGAATCTATTTTTTTACCCAAATGTCTATAACCCTCTGGGGAAACCTTTCTTCCTCTTGGGGTACGTTGTAACAAACCTGATTGCAACAAATATGGTTCACAAACATCTTCTAATGTTCTAACGTCTTCACTTAATGCTGCAGCAATAGTTTCAATACCGACTGGCCCACCATCATACTTTTCAATTATCAAATTTAACATTGCTCTATCAGTTGTATCTAGTCCAAATTCATCAATCTTTAAAATATCCAATGAACTATTTGCGACTTCATCTGTTATAACACCATCAAATTTAATCAATGCAAAATCAGCAACTCTTTTTACTAATCTATTTGCGATACGTGGTGTACCACGAGAACGCATAGCAATCGCTTTAGCACCATCTTCTGTAATTTTTATATCAAGAATACCTGCTGTACGTTTTATCACCTGAGAAAGTTCTTCTACCGTATAAAACTGTAATCTATAAATAATACCAAATCTATCTCTCAATGGGCCAGACAATTCACCGGCTTTTGTAGTTGCACCAATCAATGTAAATTTCGGTAATGGTACACGCAAAGTTTTTACAGTTTGAGATTTTCCTGTTGTCATATCTAAAGAAAAATCTTCCATTGCAGGGTATAAAATTTCTTCTGCAACTTTATTCAAACGGTGTATTTCATCAATGAATAGAATTTCACCACCTTTTAAAGACATTAAAATACCAATTATATCACGTGGTCTTTCTAATGATGGTGCAGATGTAATCTTTATATCAGCACCCATTTGCTCTGCTATAACTCCAGCCAACGTTGTTTTACCTAAACCTGGAGGACCATAAAACAATAAATGATCTAAAGGTTTCTCACGCAACTTCGCTGCCTCAATAGAAATCTTTAAAGTTTCTTTTAAAGTAGTTTGTCCTATATAATCATCAAAATTTTTCGGTCTAATTGTATTTTCAAAAGTCTTGTCATATTCAATAGATTCTGTTTTTACTATTGGATTTTTCTTAACAGAATTTGAATTACTCTTTTTAAAATCGTTATCGTCAGAAATTATAGCCATATTCAAATTATATCATAATATTATGATTATACTATACCATCAACGATATCACCGAGATTTTCACCAATATCACCTAGTGCATCACCTAAAGTGTCACCAAAACCCTCTGTAAAATTCGTAAATGCATCACCAAAACCTTCACCTAAATTATGAAGTGAATCACTTATACTTTCGCCCCAATTACTTAAGTTTTCACCAAGTCCACTAAAGAAACCTGTTTCTTCTGGTATAACACTAGGTTTTAAATTACCGGTAAGATTTTCAATTTCAGATTTTAAACCTGAACCACCATGAAATAATACATCATCTAATATGATTGCATCTGTTACATCATCAATAGTCCCCATTGTTCTATCAAATACACTTTCTTTTGAATCAGCTCTTTTTTGTTGAAAATCAAAAGGATTTGTTTTTTGAGATTTATTTTCAGTATTGATATTAGGACGTCGTCCTAAAATATTACCACTTTCATCAATAACAACTATATCATTAGATTTCTTTTGTTTTGGAGTAGTTGCAGGTTTCTTTGGTGGAACGTAAACTACTTCTGCATTTACAACATCTGAAACTTTTTCTTTACCTTGTGATAAAGTTTCCTTTACTGTTTCAGCAGTTCTTTCAACATTTTCTGGTTTAATTTCATTTTTTATATCAGGTTTTATATATGGTTTGCGATGTTCTGCTTGAGAAGAAGTCTTTTTTAAACCATTCATAATTGATTTACCTTTATAAAGACCAACACCTACTAATGCAATACCAGCCAATGCCAATGCAACTTTTTTATAATTAATATTTTTAGATTTATCCTCTGTCATTGTTTGAGGTGGAACATTTTCTTTTTGTTGCTGTACAGAATTTGTTGTATTAACCGAATTATTACTTTTGTATGATATTGTATTCAAACTTATTGGTGCTAATCTCATATATAATTTACCTTCCCATTTATATAATACCTGTAAAAAATATAATTGCTTATTTTTCACATCAATGTAACAAAAAAATACAAAAACAGCCGATATTTCTATCGACTGTCTTTGCTTATAAGTTAATACTTATTCTTATTTTTCTTCTTCTTGTGGAATTCTCATTGCATAGAATGAGCGAATAACGAATACTAAAGCAATAACTAAGAATACAAAACCTGCAATCTTAGCGTATTCTCTAAACGCTGGAGCAATAGCGATTTCCATTGCTAATAAACCAAATAATGTTGTGAATTTAATTATTGGGTTCATTGCAACTGAAGAAGTATCTTTGAATGGGTCACCAACTGTATCACCAACAACAGTTGCTTCATGCAATGGTGTTCCTTTTTCAGCCATATCAACTTCAACAATTTTCTTTGCGTTATCCCAACAACCGCCGGCATTTGCCATAAATACTGCTTGGAACAAACCAAATACAGCAATAGCGATTAGGTAACTTACAAAGAATGATACTGGAGCAGCATCATTAGCAACAGGTGCTGATAAACAAGCCAATGCTAATGCAAATGTAAACAATGCAACGAAAATATTAACCATACCTTTTTGTGCATATTGAGTACAAATCTTAACAACTTCTTTTGAATTTGAAAGATTTGCAGATTTATCATCTTCTGCACCTAATTTGATATGATGTTTAATAAATTCAACTGCTCTATATGCACCAGTAGTAACTGCTTGCATTGATGCACCTGAGAACCAATAAATAACAGCACCACCGGCAATAAAGCCTAATAATGTGTATGGGTTCAACAAGTTCAAAATAAGTTCAGGTTTGATTCCTAACACATTTTGAATAACCAATATCAATGAGAAAATCATAGTTGTAGCACCAACAACAGCAGTACCAATTAAAACTGGTTTTGATGTTGCTTTGAATGTATTACCTGCACCATCATTTTCTTCTAAATATCTCTTAGCATTGTCAAAATCAGGTTTAAAACCATATTCATTTTCAATGTTTTGAGAAATGTCAGGCATTTCTTCAATTAGAGATAATTCATATACTGATTGAGCATTATCAGTAACTGGGCCATAACTATCAACAGCGATAGTAACAGGTCCCATACCTAAGAAACCAAATGCAACTAAACCAAAAGCAAATACTGATGGATAAATCATAACTGCATCTGGAATATATGTACTAGCATAATATGCAAGTCCCATTAAAAGAACAATAATGCCACCAATCCAAAAACCTGAGAAGTTACCAGAAACAATACCTGAAAGAATTGTTAAAGAAGAACCACCTTCTTTTGAAGCAGTAACAACTTCTTTTGTATGTTTTGCTTTTGGAGAAGTAAACAATTTTGTTGCTTCTGGAATAAGTGCAGCACCCAATGTACCACAAGAAATAATTACTGATAAAATTAACCATAAATTATTTTCAAGTCCACCAAGTAATGCTTTACTTACACCAAATGTCATAATAATTGAGAATATTGATGTTAACCAAACAAGATTTGATAATGGTGCTTCAAAATCAAATTTTTCAGTTTTAGCTGCATACAATTTAGTAATTCCATTATTAACCCAATAAGCAATTACAGAAGTTAATATCATAAGGAATCTCATTGTAAATATCCAAGTTAATAATTGAACTTGATGTTCAGCACCAACAACGGCTAATAAAATAAAACTTACAAGAGCAACACCAGTTACACCATAAGTTTCAAAACCATCTGCTGTAGGTCCGATTGAATCACCTGCGTTATCACCAGTACAGTCAGCAATAACACCTGGGTTTCTTGGGTCATCTTCTTTGATACCAAATTGAATTTTCATCAAATCTGAACCAATATCAGCAATCTTTGTGAAGATACCACCAGCAACACGTAGTGCAGATGCACCCAAAGATTCACCAATAGCAAAACCAATAAAACAAGCACCTGCAATATTTCCAGGTACAAACAACAAGATGATTAACATCATAATAAGTTCAACAGAAACCAATAAAACACCAATACTCATACCAGCATTAAGTGGAATATTTAAGATATTTAAAGGTTTACCTTTTAGTGCTGTAAATGCTGTTCTTGAGTTTGCTAAAGTATTCATTCTAATACCAAACCAAGCAACAGAATATGAGCCTAAAATACCAATTACTGACCATCCTAAGATAATCAATACGTTAGAAAGACTCATTTTTTCAAGTATTCCAAAATAGAATGCAATACATAAACCAATAAGAATTTCTAATGCTAATAAGAATTTACCTTGTTGTACAAGGTAAGTCTTACAAGTTTCAAAAATTGTGTTACCAACTTGAGCCATAGCTTCGTGTACACTGATTTTCTTAACTTTTAAGAATTCTACAAATCCAAAAATTACCCCAACAACAGAAACAGCTAAACCAATCAATAATAGGTTATAGCTGTCAATGCTTGTAGATTTAATATTTGGAACAACTAAATCAGCTTCACTAGCAAGAGTTGGTAAAGAAGCCATCAAAAATGCAAAAATAGAGAGCATAATCTTTGGCAAAGAAGAATTTTTCTTCATATCGTCCCTCCTACTGTATAAACACATATAGATTATATTAAATTTTTCAGAATAAATCAATCGTTTATTATAATGAAAATATCTTTAAAATAAAAAAAGAACTCTATTAAAAAGAGTTCTTTTTTAGGATATATAACACGACTAGAGAAATTAAGCGATGTATTGTAATTCTTCGTGGTCTTGTTTGCCTTTACCAGCTAATGCAATTGTTAACCATTTGTTGTTGTAGATTTCTTTTGAAAGTCTTACTGTGTTAGTTGAAACTTTGTGACCACCTTCAGAAGCAATTTCCTTACCTTTAGCTAATTCATATTTTTTGTTAGCTTCTTCATATTCTTTTTTAGCAGTTGCATCTTCAGGATTTTTTCTTAATTTTTCTCTTGCTGTTTCTAATTCTTTTGAAGCTTTTTCAACTTTCTTTGAATTGCTTTTTTGAGTTCTTTTATTAGCTTTGAATTCGCCACTATTTACTCTATCATCGAATACTTGTTTAGCACCTTCATATTTTGCTTTTGCTTCTTGGTATGCTTGTTTTTTTGCTTTACTTGCATTTGGTTTAGATGCTTCTGCTTTTGCTGCGTTCATATCTTCTTTCAAGCCTTGAACTGTATCGTAAACTGTTTCATATTTGTCACCAGTTTTAACTGCATTAGCACCTTCATTGTATGAATTCTTTTGTGCTTCTAAGTTTGTTTTTTCTTTACCTTTAGCTTTGTTAATTTGTTCATCATAAGACTTATTTACTTTTTCAGTATTTTTTGTTGCATTATTCAAGTCGTTAAAGTTATCTACAGTTTCATTTTTGATATTTCTAGCTTTTGTAACAGTTGCATCTTTTAATGTTGTAGCATCTTCACCTAATTTAGAAGCAACACCTTTAAAACCATCTAATTTGTATTCGTTATACATTTTTTTACTGTATTTGCTTACTGCTTTGAAACCTTTGCTACCAGCAGTTCTAATATCGTGAATAGGTTTTGCACCTGCTGCTTTAGCACCAGCATAAGCAAAGATACCTTCAGTAGCTGCTGAACCAACGTTTTCCCAAGCATTGTTGATTTCTTCTTCGCTTTCAGCATTGTATAAATTGATACCTGCTTCAACACCGTGTTTTGCTGCGATTGCTAATGCACCGTATGCAATTACTGTACCAGCACCAGGGATTAAAATTGATGCTGCTGCGATTGCTGCACCGATACCAACTGTTTTCAAGGTTTGACCGATTGAGAAGTTACCGTTTTCATCGAAAACCATACCTTTGAAAAAATTTTTAGCACCTTTGAAGAAACTGTTAAATCTGCTGATTTTCTTTTCGTCACGTTTTTTAGCAACTTTTTTGTCATCTTTTTTATCTTCTGTATCTTCTGTTTTGTTACCAGAAATGCTTGAAGTTAATTCTTCATTTTCTGCTTCGCTTACTTTTGAATCGTATTTTACTGGCTCCCATTTCTTCATATATGTATTATCTAAATTGTATGAATACGCATCTTGATACTTAACATTAATCTTACTCATATTAAAATCCCCTAAATAATTCCCCGTATTTATATAAAGATTATTTGAGTTTGATAATTGACTTTTTTTATCGCTTATTTAACATTTCGTTACATCGCCAAAAT
>JBNMJS010000078.1:0-8384 GCA_050873965.1 Cyanobacteriota bacterium
AGTTTATGTCCATCGATTGTTAAGGGCTAACTCAACAATCTGCTCGACTTCGTCTTTTAATTTGCGTTGTCTGTCATTTTTTTAGAATCAACAAGTATTTTCGTCGTTTTCAGCTATTCTATTTTCAATGTTCGAGAACAATTTTGTTTACACAGTAAAGCTACAAATTATTAAATACTTTAACTAGTGTTTATATCCTCGACCGATTTATTAATCGGTGCTTATCTAGCATACCCCTTTAAGGATTTTTGTCAAGTAATTTTTTCTCGCTATTTACAAATCTTTACTCGGCATTCAGCTATTGATTTTCGACCTTGTGTTTATCGCTTATCTGCTTTGCACTTGGCACAATATATATATTATCACGTAAAAAATAAAAATCACGCATTATTTTTCAAAAATTTAAACTTTTTTATTTAAATCGTACAACTATTGAGTTGTAGCCGTTTACAAAACTTCATAAACTATTGACAACTCTCAAAATATAGACGAATACATGCTTTTGCGAGTACTTATTTTATATATTTTTGTAACGAATTTGTCATAACCCGCAAATTAATCAAAAAAATTTACTTAATATAAGTGTGTGTGATTTTACCCTATGGAGGTTTACATTATGTCGGAATGTGCAGGAAGTTGTGCAACATTGAGCCAATGCAGTATTGTTGGTCAACAAAAGCCATTGGAAGATTTGAAAAACAAATATGACCAACGACAGATTGCTCAACGAGAAATGAGAAAAAACGAATTACTTGAAAAAGGCGACAACAAAAACCTTAGTACAAGTGAAGCAATGGAACTTGCTGGGTATCGAATACAAGACGGTTTAGAGAAAATGGCTAAACTCCATGAAGGCAGTGTTTGTTACCTAGCATAACCTCAAATTTAACACTAAATACCAATCTAAATGATTGGTATTTTTTTATATTTAATAATCACAATTCTTTAAAATAAATATCAAACCCAAGATCCAAATTTCGCATTCGCATATTGTGCAGAACGATTATATGCATCTTGTTCAATAGGATTTTTCACATATTCAGGTGAATCAACCGGTGGATAATTTCTCACTGCCTCTAACCACAAATGAGCAATTTTTCCTTTTGGTGAATCTGCAGGAATTGATTTTTCTGTATCTGGTTGATTACCCCAATAAGTTTTAGGGAAAAATGTATTTGCTTTAATATCTAATATTGCTTTTTCTATCATATTTTGTGGTTTTTCATGTGACCACGCTTTATAAACCTCTTTTTCACCAATATCTTCTGTTTGACGCATAATCATGTGTTGTTGAGCATGAATCATTTCATGAGATATTTTTTGAACAATAAATTTCTTTTGTTCTTTCGGAGTTAATGGTTCAGCAATCAATTTATCAAAACCCATATTTCCACGTTGTGATTGCATTTTTATAAACGCATCTGCACTTTGTTTATTTACAAATAATGGTAACTTAACAGATGGCGAAACTAAAACAATTCGTTTACCGTCTTTTATACCAACAATTTTGGTATCAGAATCCAATAAATCAGAAAGACTCATTGATATTTCATTTCTATTAAATGTATAACCACCACCAGCAACACCATCTTCTTCATCATACAATTTTAAAGTCGGTTGCTTATCAATTCCAAAATCTTTAGTTATATTGTCATAAATTTGACTAAATTCATGATTAGGGAAAAGTTTGTTAAATTTTTCAGTAAGAATTTCTTTTTTACTTCTGAAATTTACGGTATCCATAGTAGGCTGAGATACAGCACCAGTCTTAAATGCATCATTTTGCACTTGTGATGTTTTATTGACATTTACACCTGATGAAAAATTCAAAGGCGTTGATACACACGAATACAAATTAACCTTTTCCATACTTATGTAAAGTAAATTTTTTAACAAAATTTGCTATTAATAGCAGTAAATGCAATATAAATTAACACAATTTACTTAGTTCATTATTTATATTTTCAATAACATCGTCCCATGATACTGTGTCTTTTTGTTTGAAAATTTTAACAGAATCATACCATTCTGTAGTTTTATCATTATCAAACCAACGCCAATCAGGACAATATGGAAGTAACATGAAAGTTTTTACCCCCAATGCACCAGCCAAATGAGCAACTGATGTATCAACAGTAATAACGACATCTAAATTTTTAATAGTAGCAGCCGTATCATCAAAATCATTAAATATTTCGCCCAAATCAACCATGTCAGAATATTGTTTATAGTTATCCAAACTTGGTTTTACTTGTAATGAATAAAATTGAATACCTTTTTTATTCAAAATTGAATCAAATAATGAAATATTCAAAGTTCGGTTTATTTGTTCTCTCCAACCGGCAGAACCTGCTTCCCAACAAATACCAACCTTTAATTTATTAGTATTATTAAAATATTTTTCTTTATACTCTTCAATTTTATTTTCGTCGGCAATCAAATATCCATCAGACATCGGAATTTTACCAATATCAGAATTCAAATAATATGGAATATTTGATAATATTAAAGACTTGTCATAACGAGGAAAACGTTCTTTTCTTTCTACCACTTCAATATTTTTATACATAGCAAAAGAACGTTTGAATAAGTTTAAAACAGGTTTCAAAGTGCATAATTTAATCTTTTTAAACTTTTTAGTTAGTAATGGCAAATAACGAACAAACATCATATAATCGCCAATACCTTGATCACAATATACAAGCAATGTTTCATCTTTATAGGTTTTACCGTCCCAAAAACGTTTTAATTTAGAGATTGGATGTTCTGTATATTGCTTATCAGAATCCTTTTTAATGTAATATTTATATGCTTTTTTAAATTTTCTTTGCTTAAAACAAATTGTTGCATACAAGAAATTTATAACAGAGTTTTCACTATCGAACTTAATTAATTTCTTAGCATAATATTCAGCCATTTTAAAATCATCACGTTTGTGAGCATTAATAGCAAGATTGTAATACGCTGCCTGTTTATCACCACAAGACAATGCTTTTTTATAACATGCCTGAGCCATTTCCTCATTTCGATAAACCATCTCATTAACTAACCCAAATTTTATCCAAGCATCACCATATTTGGGAAAACTTTTAACAACTTGTTCAGCGTAACCGACTGCATCATTCAAACGACCTGTTGCAATACAGGCCATAACCATATTACACAAAGATTCTTTTTTTAATGGATACCTTTTGATACATTCAGAAGCAACCATATATTCCAATGATGACATTCTTAATTCTGAAAGTGATTTTGCATATTTATCAAAAACATCATAATTTTTTGTATATTTAATAACCTTTGAAAAATAATTGCACGCTTCAGTATATTTACCAAGATAATATTTAACCAAACCTAACCCTTCTTCTGTTACAAGATTAGGTTTAATTTTTTCTGCTTGTTCTAATTTTCTTTCAGCATGTTTGAAATACTTAGTATTTAAGTATAACAAGCCTAAACAAGAAAGCACGATTGAATTATTTTTATCAATTTTCAAAATATCTTGATAAATACGTTGAGCTTTGTCATACTCTTTTTCTTCTGTATATTTAATCGCTCTCTTTACTTCTGCAACTATATCCATAGAATAATTTTAGCATTTTATCAACGTTATATCAATATTTATACAACGTATTATAAAATGCCTTCCATCATATCATTAAGTGCAAGTTTTGCAGTTCTAACAGGAGTAGCATAAGATGTCCCACCAATTCTAGATGCCAATTTTTTAGTTTTTCTAGTAATAGGCAAATCCGTTCCATCAAGCCCTGTAACATTTATACCTAAGACTTTACCATTTTCATCTTTTGAAACTCTTGGGAAATAATCTCTACGTTCATAATGTTGAGTAAATACAGAATTTCTTGAGCAAGAATCCTTAGCAATTCTACCACCACGAAGTGAGCCAACACCTTCGATACCATCAATTGCTAATCTATCATTAACAACTTCTTTCGCAAAATTATTTTCATTACCTGCTGCATCAAGTATTCTTGTTCCTTTTGCTAAAATTCTTTCAAATAGTGGTCTTACTGGATTCAAATATGGACTTTGTGCAACATATTGTTTTTGAATATCACCTGATTTTTTTGCAACATCTTCTGAATTGACTAAGTGAACTTCTGAAATTGAAATATAATCAACTTGTTTGCCTTTATCCATTTTATCAGCAAGCTCTGTAAATCTTTTTTTCTCTAAAGAAAGAGGTAATTTGCCTCTATATTTAATCATTTCATATAAATTCTTTTTGTGAGCAAGTCTTTCAACATTTGCAAACGGATTGAAACGTTTTACAAAAGTTTCCATAAGTTCGCCATGCGTAATTCCTTTAGGACTATAAAAATTATCAAAAATCACAATTGTTTTAGGTTTTAACTCTGCATTTTTTACAAATGCCCCATCTTTATCCAAAATTCTAACCTGAACTTTATCTTTTTTACGTCCTTCTTCTAGTATATGATAAACCTTATTATCTTTGGGATTTGTCCAAGTTACACGCTTGTAACTATCTTCGATAGTTTTTGAAGTTAATCTTTTTAAATCTTCCGGTGTTGCTTTTGAATATGTGTAAGTCATTCCATCTGTTTTCATAACAGAATTTGCCAATTTGTTCATAGAACGAGTAATCTTGCCTCTTGCAGAAGCAAACCTTTCAACAGCGTCGGTTGCAACAGTTCTAGATATTTGAGATGAAACAGAAGAAATTATTGTCATAACACACCTTAGTTGTACTTACATAAAATTTAATACATGTAAAAAAATAAAATTGCGTTATTTTTAATAAATTTTTTAAAAATGTTACAAAACAAAATCAAATTATTACTAGGTTTGACATGATTTTCATGAACTTATGTAACAAAACGGAACAAAACATTAAAGAAAAATGGAAAACAAGCCGTATAAACATTATGTAAGGAATAGACAAGCAAAACAAAAGTTATCAATAAAGATTATAAGTTAAGTGAGGAATGGATATGCATTTAAACAAAGATTTAGAGTTGACATTAGTGTCCGCAGACAGTGTAATGAACAAAGAAGTCATGAGTAATATTTCATGTGAGATTGAAACACTTTTCAACAATGTAATGTCAACAGTTGTAGATTATTTTGAGGAGGCTGTAGCAGAATAAAGTTTTAGACAATTAAATAGTATAATGACCGGAGTTAACCATTGAGTTGACTCCGTTTTGCATGTATTACAAATGTAACAAAAAACATAACTTCTGAAATCCAACCTACAAAATAGTTTTTATATATATGTAGTAGTGACTAAAAAAGAGAGCGTATCATGGCAAATATTGATCCAAAAATGAAGTTTTTCCAAGAAACAGGGTTAAATGTAGATTTTGAATTTGCGACTTATAATCCAAACAGACTTAACGAAAATTCTGGTTATAATATTCACAATACCAATGCAAATGTTCAATGGAGCAAAGAAGATTCAACATTTTGGCAAAAGCCATCGAATACTGGTTCTAACTCTCAAGGAAACAATCAAACTACAGGCTTTGTTTTTCAAGGAAATGATAACAGCTACAACATTAATAATACCGGTATAATGCCATGGAAACCAGTAAACAATGGCTGGTCGAATACTGGTGGTAATTCTGGTAGCAATCCGACAAACGGAAATCTCACAACAAAAGGCAATAATGGCTATTCATACGAAATAGATTCTGCAACCGGCTGTATAACATACAAAGATTCCAACGGCAAAAAAATCACAGTTACAGAGATGAGAAAGCAATGCCCAAATATGGTCGAAAATGCAATAAAACAAAGCAAACAAATTCAAGAACAAATTAAAAAGAAATCATCTTAACTAATAGGAACATCAATAGGCTGAGTAAGAATAACGTCTAATGTTGAACCTTTTAGCAAAGTAACTTCTTCACCTTTGCGGAATAAATCAATTACACTATCACCAACAAGATAGCAGAATCCACCAAATGCACCACCGATCGCACAAATTGGTGCAGTAACAAATTGCACTCCAGGAACAGCATTACCTGCTCTCATACCATAATTGGTAGAAACTTTTGTTATATCACAAGTTTTTGTCCAGTTGTCTTGTAATGCTTGACCATAACCAAGAGTCTTGTATATACCGCCATCATAAGTAACATTTCTAAGTCCGAATATACTCAAACTAATAGGTAACTGACGACCAGTAGGTGTAACAACATGGTCGAAATCTAGATATAAAACAGCACCTCTAGAAAGTCGTTTTGATAACTTAACTTTTTGGATACAACCTCTAATAACAGAACCTGACGGCAAAACTACATTGCTTCCAACTTTTTGGTCGTTTAAAAGCATCAAGTTAAAAGAATCGCCTTCTTGGCAAGCCATAGTATCAACCGTTTGCAATAATTGTAATGACATCTTAGTACCAGCAGGTATTCTTGCTGTTTTTGCATTCGCTTTATAAGGTGATGCAAATGTAATATTCATAGTCATCATCAACATTGTTAATAATATAGTTAAAATTCTCATAAGCCCTCAAATCCTTTAATTATCTTCACGGATTATAACACGTTATAAATATATTTGTAAAGAATAGTTCATATAAATAACTTAGAAATAATCATCAAAATTTGAATAGCCAATTTGAAATACAAGTTAGCAATACTTTTTTATAAAATTTTCGATTTGAATATAACTAACAAAAGGAGGAGCAATGAAAAGAAACACTATCTTGTTATTAATAATTTTTGTTGTGCCATTAATAACATATTTTTATGTATCACATACAAGCGAGAGTAACGCTGTTGTATCAACGACTAATCGTCCACAGATAATAAAATTTTCATCAAATATGTGTGGTGAATGTAAAAAAATGGACGTAGTAATTAAAGAAGTTTATCCAAAATATCAAAACAAAATTGAACTAATACCGATTGCTGTACAAAATAATACACAGTTCAATAACGAAATGGTTTCAAAATACAAAGTAACACTTGTCCCAACAATAATCTTGTTGACAAAAGATAAACAAGTCAACAAACGAATAGAGGGTTATGTTAATGCAAGTACATTTGATAATTATTTAAGAGAGTTATGCAATGATTGATATTACTAATTATTTTACAACACAGGCAACACAAGGGAATTTTCAATTAATACTAATCGGACTATCCTTTTTAGGTGGTGTATTAGCATCAATTTCACCATGTTCACTTGCTATGCTACCAATAGTTATTGGCTATATCGGTGGATACGGCGACAAAGACAATTTGAAAACCTTTTTGCGACTATTATCATTCATTATAGGTTCATCAATTGTATTTAGTATTATTGGCGTAATCTGTGCTTTAACGGGACACGTATTTATATCATTTGCCGGTGGATATTTTATTATCATAATGGCATCGGTAATTTTGGCAATGGGTTTGAACTTGATGGGAATACTAGATATTAATATTCCAACGATAATAAACAAAATCCCATCAAACCCGAACAATTCAAAATACTTGTATCCAATGTTGTTGGGAGCAGTTTTTGCATTAGGTGGAACACCTTGTTCCACACCAATATTAGCAGGGATAATGAGTTTTGCATCTATTACAAATAATATTATTTTATCAATAATAATGTTGTTTGCATTTGCAATAGGTCAAAGCTTAATCCTTGTTGTTGCAGGTATGTTTACGAATGTTGTTAAAAGATTTGGAAACGTTGTTTCTGTATCAGAAGTCTTGCTAAAAATTTCAGGTGCATTATTGGTATTAACAGCATTCTATTTGTACTATAAATCATTTATACCATTTTTAGGCTAAATAATATGCGTACAGTGATATAATTTTATGCATATTATGCCTAATAGGAATGTTTTAATTTTTTTATTTAATAAATTATATGTCTTATCAAGCATAGTCTGACAATAATATAACAAAGATGCCGAAATAAATTCAGCATGACAATTTTTTTAAATTTGTAAGGTGCATGTAAAGCACCAAGAAAAAAGATATTTCGGCTAAAGCCTCAATATGACACCATCTTCGTCATTCTGAGCGTAGCGAAGAATCTATTATTAAAAAATAATAATTCTATACTGGATTACTTCGTCGTTTCACTGTCTTGGATTATTCGGGATTTCGCAAAAGCGTGGTTTTGCTCAATCTAACGGGTTAGACACTACGAGTCGTCACTACCTCTCACAAAATAATACTTAATTATTTTGCTCGGCAGAGTCGAAAATCCGTTCCTCGTAATGACGTGATTTAACAAATGAAAAGTAAAATTCGACCTTAACGTAATGAACCATCATTGTTTTATTCTGCTCTATGTTGAGCGAATTTTCGGTAGGGCGAAGGCGAAAGCCTAGCCCGTAACGTGGAGCAGAACCACGCTTCTGCGACCAGCCGAATAATTCAAGACAGGTG
>JBNMJS010000079.1:0-8295 GCA_050873965.1 Cyanobacteriota bacterium
ATGAAAAACTTTATATAAATGTAAGCGGGATTTAAGATAAAATTTTAGTTGAGTAAATTAGGGAAAAAGTTAAGATTAAAATACTTGAATTCAGCTTTAAAACAAAAGTTTTAAATCGCAAATTCTTTGATATTCATATTCACAATTGAAATGACAGATGTACCAGCGTCTGTCTTTTCTGTTATTTGGGGATTTTTTATTCAAGATAGGTTCTATCTTTTAATTCATTTGGTAAAAATTGTTGTTTTACATCGGGTGCATCGTGGCTATAAATGTATCCTACGCCAAAACCATATTTTGCAGCATCTTTATAATGAGCATCTCTTAGGTGCATTGGTGGTGGAAAATCTAATCCACTATGTATATCTGATAATGCTTTGTCTATAGCACATACTGCTTGATTTGATTTAGGTGCTTTTGCAACATAAATAACTGCCTGTGCTAGTGGTATTCTACCTTCTGGAAGCCCTAATAATTCTACTGCTTTGTATGCATTTAGAGAGATATTTAATGCTTGTGGATCGGCATTGCCAACATCTTCTGCAGAACATACAATTAATCGTCTTGCAATAAATCTTGGATCTTCACCTGCTTCTATCATTTTTGCTAAATAGTATATTGCAGCATCGGCGTCACTACCTCTTAAACTCTTTTGGAATGCTGAAGCAAAATCGTAGTGTTCTTGCCTTGAATATCTTGTGTTTCTTTTTTGTGTAATACTTTCTAAGACTTCAACAGATAATTGTCTGTAATTGTTTGCGAAGTTGCTTGCAAAGTATGAATTTTCGACCATATTTAATGCTGTTCTTGCATCGCCCCTAGCATTGTTTATGATGAATTTTGTAACTTCTTCATCATATTCAATAGGTTGGTGATGTTCTTCTAAATATCTAAAACCGTTATTAATAATTTTAGCCATGCTATCATCATCAATAGAATTTAATCGAATAATTTGTACTCTTGAGATTAGGGCTGGTGCAACTTGGAAAGATGGATTTTCAGTTGTTGAACCTATTAAATATAATGTTCCATCTTCAAGATATGGTAACAAAACATCTTGTTGTGTTTTAGAATAACGATGTATTTCATCAATAAATAAAATTGTTTTTTGTCCTGCTCTTAGACATTCATTTGCTTGTGCAACGGTGTCTTTAATATCTTTTATACCAGATGATACGGCAGATAATTCTACAAAATTAGCATTAACTTGGTTTGCAATTAGTCTAGCAAGTGTTGTTTTTCCACAACCTGGAGTTCCCCATAATATTAGCGAAAATAATCGTTGTGATTTAATTAAATTCATTAGTGGAGAATTTTTTGCAATAACATTTGATTGTCCTAAAAATTCTTCAAGTGTTTTAGGACGTAACAATTCAGCTAATGGAACTTGTTTGTTTTGTTTTTCTAATTCTGTAAATAAATTTGCCATAGTTTTATCTCATAATGTTTGGATTTTATTTTCCAATACAGAAGTTTTCAAAAATATTATTTAGAATATCATCTGTGATAACTTCCCCTGTTATTTCTTCAAGAGCAAGCAATGCTGACTTTACATCTATTGAGATAAGGTCTTGAAGTTCATTTCTTTTGGCTGCTTCAAGTGCATTTTCAAGAGATTGTTTCGCATTTTGCAAGCAGTTTTGTTGTCTTAAATTTGTTGAAAATTCAAGTTGTTCAGGGTTTACATCACAAACAATATTTTTAATTTGTTTTTTAAGTTCTTCTATGCCACTCTTTGTAAGAGTTGATATTTTTAAATCTTTTGTATCAATGTCTTTTAAATCGGCTTTATTTGCTATTCTAATATTTTTCTTAGTTTTTGCAATTTCCCAAATAGCATTGTCTTCTTCTGTCATGCCAGTTGAAGCATCATATAAGAATAATACTAAATCAGCATCATCAATAGATTGTTTTGAGTATTCAATACCAATTTTTTCTACTTTTGAAACATCTTCATTATCTCTGATACCGGCTGTATCTACTAATGTGATAGGGATACCAAAGTCTAAAGTTTCTTTTAATACATCTCTTGTTGTTCCGGCAATATCTGTAACGATTGCTCTATCAAGATTTAATAGTGTGTTAAATAATGATGATTTACCGACATTAGGACGTCCAACAATTGCAACTGATACACCTTGTCTTAGTATGTTAGAGGTATTTGCAGATGATAAGATTGATTCTATTTTTGAGATAGAAGATTCAAATTCTGAAATTAGATATTCATATTCAGGTTCTGAAACATCTTCTGGGAAATCAATTCCTGCAACTATTCTTGATAAAACTTCAAATATTGAAGATTTTATTTCACTAATTTTTGTTGCTAAAACTCCTGAAAGATTTTTTGCAGAAGTCATAACAAAATCTTTTGTTTTTGAATGGATTAAATCAGCAACTGCTTCTGCTTGAGATAAATCCATTTTTTTATTTAAAAATGCACGTTTAGTAAATTCACCTTTTTCAGCGTGTCTAGCACCGTTTGCTAATACTAATTCAAGGATTTTTCTAACTATATTAACACCACCATGACATTGGATTTCAATAACATCTTCACCTGTATAACTATTAGGTGATTTGAATGGAAGAATAATTACTTCATCAACTTTTTTGTCATTATCTAAAATCCAAGCATGTGTAATATAGTTTGGCTTAAATTCTTTTTTTGTTGATATTTTTGTAGCGATATCAAAACTTTTGTCACCAGATATTCTAATAACACCGACACCACCTGTACCAAGTGGTGTTGAAATTGCTGCAATTGTGTCAAATTCTTGAATAATATTCATACTATGATTATAGCACAAGCATTACAAGAATATTTTTTAGTGGTTTAAAATAAAGGGAAATAGTAAATAAAAATATAAATAAGTTACATTATTTTAATCGGCTATTGACATTTGTTTATATCTTCAATAGGATATTAAAAGAAGGTGAGGCGACATGGCCAAGTGGTAAGGCAGGAGCCTGCAAAGCTTTTACCCCCAGTTCGAATCTGGGTGTCGCCTTTTTTTATTACTTGAAAACCCCGTTGTTATGAATTAGAATGTATTTATGAGAAAGTATATTTGTTTGTTCTGTTTTATATTTGCTTTTGTTCCGTCAGTTCTTGCGATAGAAATTGACCAACCTAAAGCTGTTGAAACAATTCATCATGTACTACCTGAAGAAGTACCAACAATTGAAACACATGAACAACAAAAATATGATGATTTATATTTCCCAGCAGAAGTGGAGTTGAAAGGTTCTGTTATTTATGACGAGGGTGCAAATGTTGGTAATGAAATTGAATTAGACCAAAATGTAGAAAAACCAAAAATTCGTTTGAAAACGGCAAATATGGTTATTCCTGTTAATGAAAAGAAAGTTTATACAACAGGTTTGAATGTACCTGCGAGAAGTGCTCTTTCAACTGCATCTAGATTATCAGGTGAGGAATATATTATTGCTCCTGTTTGGAGTTATGTTCAAGAACAAGTCGGAAATTTTTCTTATGGAACGTATTATTCATCAGGTATAGATACATCTCAATTGCAAACAACAATGAATTTATATACAAGATATGATTTTAAACATTTTGCAATTACGGGTGGTGTTGCAACAAGTGAAAGAAATATTGAATATTCTAGTGATGATAGAATCGTTCAAATTGCACCTGAGATAAAATTGTCTAAATCTTTTGTTGTTCGTGATACAGTTCAAGCGTATGTAAATAGTGATGTTAAAAAGAATAGAATATCAATAATTTATACTCCTCAATGGCAAAAAACTCCTGATTTAATTAGAATTGAGTTAGGTATAACAAATTCATATTATGCTGGTGGAAAAGTTAATTCTGCGATTGAATTTTCTACCAGAATTAGGTTGTAATCAAGTGAAAAATTATATATAATTGTGTTATGGAAAAGAAATCTAAAAAAGAAAAAACAGATAATAATTTAGCAGATAAAGTTAAGAAGAAGAGTGCAAAAAGACGCCATCATACTCAATTTTATTATTCATTTTTAACGATTATATTGTTAATTTGTTTAGTACAGATGTCGTTTAGTGCGTTGCTTAACGTAACAAAGGTTGTTTCTTATCATAGAAAAATTGCATTGTTGAAATCAAAACAAGCAACTGCAGAAGCAAAAAATGAAGAATTGAAAAAAGATATTAAGAATTTCTCAACTACTGCAGCAATGGAGTCTATTGCTAGAAATAATTTGAAAATGGCTGGTAAAGATGAAATGCTTATTATTGTTAACAAACAAACAGCACCAACAGATGAGAAACATAAAAAAATCGGATTTAAAAAATAATGAAAAATTATATGATTGATGCCTTTGAATTAAAGCGAAAAGGGTATTATAAACAAGCAATAGAATTGTATTACAAGATTATGTCAACAGAAGGTGATGATATTGAAATTTTGGCTGAGTTGGCTGATTTGTATTTCTTGCTTGGTAATAATGAAAGAGCAATTCATTATGCTGAAAAAGCATTGGAAATTGATGAAAACCATGCAAGTAGTTTATCTGTTTTGAGAAAAGTTTATTTGTCAGATAAAAATTTTGATGAAGCAGAGCGAATTGCAAAACAAATTTATTCTTTAACTGAGTCTGAAACAGATTTGTTAGAGTTAGTAGAAATATTAGAATGTCGCAAAAAGTACGATGAGATTGTTTCTTATACACAAAATATTGAGGATATCGAGTGTAAATATAAATATGCATTAGCATTGTATAATATGAAACAGTTTGACAAAGCGATAGAAGTTTTGAATAATATTGATCCAGATAGTTTGCAAGCTGATTATAGAGAAAAAGTTTATGAATTAACTGGAAAAATATATTATGAACAAAAAGATATGGATAAGGCAAAAGAGGTTTTTAAAAAATTGGAAGAAAATAACGCAGAAAACGCAGAAAGTTTAAATTACATAGGATTGAATAAATTAGATGAATTGAAATTAGATGAGGCTATTGAATATTTCAAGAGTGCTTCAGAAAAAGATTCTAAAAATTCACAATATTATTTTAATATGGGACAAGCATATTATTTAAAAGGTTGGTTTGATGAGGCTAAAAAATCTTTTAATACTGCAATATGTTTGAATCCAATGGACGAAAGTTATCATTATTCATTGGCATATCTATTATATCGTTCTGGTGATTATGAAAATGCCGAAGCACATTTGAACCCTGAATATTTTGATTCAAAAGTGTTGTTGCAAGTGATTAAAGCTGAAAAGGGTGACTTGGCAACTCCAAAAATTGAATTGGAAAAATTGTTGAAAGAACATCCAGAAAATGAATTAATTTTGTCATCTTTGGCAAGAATATATTTTAATTTGGATATGTATAAACAAGCTGAAACTATTATCAAACAAGCGATAGAACTAAATCCTAAATCATTTGAATATCAATCGTTTTTAGTTCGTATAATGCTTAAATTGAAACAATATGATGAGGCTGATAATAAGATTAAAGAATTGGTTGAGAAATATCCTAATTATTATTATGCAAAAGTATTGGAAGCAGAATTGAATTTAGACAAGAAAGATTACGATGCATTGTTTGACTCTGCTCAAGATTTGATTGAATTAGACATCAATCATTATGAGGGTTATTATTATAATGCTTGTGCTTTGTTTGAGAAAGAAGACGTAAATTTTGCGATAGAAAGTTTGAAAAAGGCAATTTCATTAGATGTTGCTAATGCAGAGTTGTACGTAAAAATGAGCGAATTTTATCAAGCAATTGGAAAATATGAAGATGCATTTGAATATATCAAAGAAGCAAGTGATATTGATAAATCTGCTAAAAATAAAGAATTGTATATGCAATTGGCATCAATTTTGAGAAGAAAAGGTATAAAAGATATATCGGAAAAATAATCGTAAAAATGCAGTATTTAGCAAAAAAATGCTTGCAATTTTGTGTCAATTATATTAAGATATGTTTATATTTATTAAATTTTCTAAACGAAAGTAAATGTTTTGTAATAATTAGTCTTAAATTTAAAGGATGGTAATATGACTGAAAATGAAGAAATCCAAGAAGAATCAACTCGTCAAAAAATCTTAGTTGCAGACGACGAGGCAAGTATTAGAAGGATTTTAGAAACCCGTTTAAAAATGGTTGGTTACGATGTTGTCGTAACAGAAGACGGTGAAGAAGCAGTAGAAGTATTTAACAAAGAAAATCCTGATTTGGTAGTATTAGATGTAATGATGCCAAAAATGGATGGTTACGGTGTAACAAGAGAAATTAGAAGAACATCAGATGTACCTATTATTATCTTGACAGCATTAGGTGATGTTTCTGAAAGAATTACTGGTTTGGAACTTGGTGCAGATGATTATGTAATCAAACCATTCAGCCCAAAAGAATTAGAGGCACGTGTTAAAGCTGTATTAAGAAGAACATCTGATAAGAATGTTGTTGTTCCTACAGGTGGTAAAGCAGTTGCTAAGAACGTTATTACTACTGGTAATATTAAAATTGATACAGCAAGACGTCAAGTTTATAGAAAGAATGAAAGAATTCGTTTAACAGGCATGGAATTCAGCTTGTTAGAATTGTTGGTAAACAATTCAGGTCAAGCATATTCAAGAAACGAAATCTTGCAACATGTATGGTCTTACCCAGCAGATCATAGAATTGATACACGTGTTGTTGACGTTCACATTTCTAGATTACGTTCTAAATTGGAAACAGACCCAACAAATCCTGAGTTGATTTTGACTGCAAGAGGAATTGGTTATATGTTCCAAAGAATTAACTAAGTTAATTCAAACAATGATTGAAAAAGACCGAGTTTTGTTGACTCGGTCTTTTTTATAAAATAAATACTTGTAGAAAAAAATTGATTTGATATAATAAAATAAGAAAGTTTGATGGCGGGTGTCGTCAAGTGGTTAAGACCTCGGATTGTGGTTCCGATATTCGTGGGTTCGAATCCCATCTCCCGCCCCATTTTTAAAAAAGACTCCATTTCGGAGTCTTTTTTGTTTGTGTTTATTGATTTAACATATAAAAAAATGGATTATTTATTGATAAAAAATAAAACATTTAAATTGATTAAGCGTAGTTGTGTTTATTTAAAATTATTATTTTCCCTTTATAAAACTTTATATTTTTATTTATTATATATTATGAGTGATACAATTTATATTATTATTAATATAAGAGGTATATATGGAACAGTTCAAAGAGAAGGAAAAAACAATAGAAGAACTTGCATTATTTATGAAAAATAAAACTGATGAAAAACAATCTTTGTATTGTATGTTATTAGGGGCTGGTGCGTCTAAATCTTCAGGTATAAGAACTGGACAAGATTTGGTTGAAGGATGGCGAAATATATTTTTACAGAAAATTGGTGTAAATTCTAATATAAATATGTCTGTTGAAGAAAAGCAAAGAATATTATCTGATAATTTTGATTGGTATGATTCAGAAAATGAGTATAGTTCTTTATTTGGTAAAATTTATGATTTACCTAATCAAAGGCGTAATTTTATTGAATTAGAAGTTAATGATAAAGAACCCTCAATAGGTTATTATTATTTAAATAAATTAGCTGAAAATGATGATATACAAACTTTTTTTACAACAAATTTTGATGATTTATTAGAACAAGCATTTGTATATAATAAAAAGAGACCAATTGTTTGTCCTCATGATTCTTCTGTTAAAAATATTAGTATAACATCTAGAAGAACTAAAATTATTAAATTGCATGGTGATTTTTTATTTACAACTCTGCAAGCAGCACAAAATGAAACTCAAAATTTAAAAGAAAATATGAGAAATAAATTTGAAGAGTTTTTGAAAAATTATGGGCTTATTGTTTTAGGTTATGCTGGCTTTGATAATTCAATAATGGATGTTTTAAGAGATTTAGTTAAAAAATCGGATTATTTAAATAATGGTGTGTATTGGTGTATAAAAAAAGAAGATTTTGATATAAAAAAAATAAGTCCTAAATTAATAGAGTTGTTAAAATGCCATAAAGTATATTATATATTGATAGATAATTTTGATTCTTTTTGTGCTAAATTGGCACATTTGGTATTTGAAAAAGAAACTATTTCCTTGAGTGATGTTCAACAATCTAAGCTTTTAAGTCGTCAAAAATTTTTTATTGAACAAAGAGAAATATTTTCAGATGATGAAAACATTGTTAATGATATTAATGATTGTTTGTCTTTATTTTCTTTTAATGATTCAAATAATTATGAAATTGATAAAGAATTTAATTCTAATAAAGAAAAAGATAATTTTTCAGTAATTGATGATAAAAATTTAAAAA
>JBNMJS010000080.1:0-7996 GCA_050873965.1 Cyanobacteriota bacterium
ATATTATCATGTCTGAAAATATTGAAGGTCAATTTGAAATAAGGTTGATTGCTAGTGCTAACATAATTACAGGACGACAAATTCAACAATTAGCCGATGAAATATCTCAAAGCATAAATCACAATATAAGCAATTTGTCTTTAGTAGAACAAGGTAGAAATGATTTATGTGGAGGGCAAATGATAAGGTATATAATGACCTATGATTACTAATTATAAGTCATATGTACCAAATTTAATTTTTTCTTGTGGTTCAATAGCTTGTTTTACAATGTTGTTCAGCAAGTTTACGCACTTATCATTAACTTCCGGCAATAAATGGGTATACAAATCCATAGTCATAGTAATTGAAGAATGTCCTAACTGATGTTGAACATATTTCATCGGAGCACCGTTTGCTAGCAGGTGAATTATTAGACTTGACGTGGGATTACGTAGATTTTTGCAAAAACACTATTAGGATAAATAAACAGGTGCAAAGAAATAAAATTTTTAATCAAAAAAGTGATAGCAAGACAATACTTGGTTTTATATATAATACCGAAACTAAAACATCAAACAGAATTATAAAAGTTATGCGACCATTAATGACAGCATTAAATAAATATAAAAAGGAACAAGATGTTTTGAAGAAAAATTAGGACAAGATTATTACACAAAACTAGACCTTGTATTTCCTCGACAAGATGGATATTTCACCGACTCAGGTACTTTTTTAGATGTATTTAGCAGAATACAAAATAAACTTGATATACCGCATAGAAACGTACACGCAATGAGACATACATTTGCTACAAGAGCATTAGAAAATGGAATGAAACCAATAGTAGTATCAAGATTGCTCGGACACGCAAGTATTCAAATCACAATGGATATCTACGGACATGTAATCCCAGATTTCGCAGAACAAGAATTGGAGAAAATGGAGGAAATATATAAATAATTTTATGTTAGAATAGTCAAACAAAGAGTATATTATGTTAAAACGTAGTGAATTAAATAAATATCAACATACAAAAGAATACAGATGTATCAATGAAGCCAGCGAAAGAAAATTATCTTCAAATTTAGGCAAACATTTTGATATTTTTATTTGTCATACTTCTAAAGATTATAAAGAAATTATGCAATTAAAAGCATACTTTAAAATTAAAGAAAATAAAGAGGCTTATGTTGATTGGATAGACGACCCTGAATTAGATAGAAGTGATATTAATGAAAAAACTGCTGCAAGACTTCAATTAAGAATGAAAAATTCTAACCAATTATATTTTGTTATATCTAAAAACTCATCTAATTCAAAATGGATGTCTTGGGAACTGGGCTATTTTAATGGTGAAAAAAGAAGAGAAAATATTTTAATATACCCAATTATTGATGAAGAAGATGAAGAAATTTTTAACTTTATAGGACAAGAATATTTGAAGCTGTACAAAATAAAAGGAGTAAGCAAAGAATATTATACTGCAATGCAACTAAAATATTTACTAGATAAACTTATCTAAATTAGTGTACATATGGTTCTTGATTTTCATGCAACCAATTTTTAAAATTTACATATTTCGTATTAGTTTCATTAATCCATAACGTCTTTGTATTTTTCCCTTGTATTCTTTCTTCTGTAATATATGGATAAAGTGCCAAATATTCTTGCCCTTTAAAATCTTCATTATCACTATCGGTTATTGGTAAAATCGCAATTTTAGAATTTTTCAAACCGTCAAAACACCCCAGTTCCCAAGGCATCCATTTAGAATTAGGACTATTCGATGAAGTGGCAAATATCATACTGTTTGAATTTTTCATACGCATTCTAATTAATTTTGCAGTATCTTTTGATACATCATCACGACTTAAAGTTTTGCCATCAGTTATCCAATCTACATATACTGAATATCCATAACATTCAAGTATTCGTTTTAACTCTGCAATATATTCTTTGTCAGAATAACTATGTGATAAAAAAATATCGAATTTTGTATCTAAACTTACACAGTTTAGTGAATTTTTTACTATTGATTCACTAAGCGAATAGGTCTTTAATCTTGATTTTGTAAAAAACATATTATTTAAACCTTAGTTCTTTGTTGAGCAGCTTCTTCAATCCACTTTCCAATATTATTATATCCATCATCTTTAAACCAATCATATACCTTAGGAGTTTCTGTTTCAGTTTTAGACCAATCCCATTTACTAAAAGGATTTACTCCTTTATTAGAAACTTCCCCTTTTGCATTTTTTATATTATGGATATATATACCTAGAAGCCCATTACCTTTTTTATAACTAGATAAAATTTCGTAATTTATCCATTTTTTGTTATATGTGTCTTCTCCAATCAAAACAACTGTTACACTAGTACCATGCAATTGTTCATCAATCCATTCTCTAATTATAGAATCATCTTTCTTTTTGACTTCCTCCCATTCTGCAGAATCGAAAAAGCCCGCACTTTGACACCCTTGACAAACCCAACTGTTTCTAACTACACTAGCACGCCAATTATCATTTTTATATCTAAAGCTGAAAAAAGTTCTTCTTGCCATAATTCTACTCCATATTTATCCAAAGCATTTATTTTTCAATAATACAACTAAAGTGGCAACCAATATTACAGTATATATTGGCCAAATTGATTTCGAAAACATTATCTTAAAAAGATTATCTACTCTTATGTTTTGTGTATTCATATCAAAACAAGAAACATTATCTGTTTCATTAATATAATCTTTTTGCACTAAACTATATAGTTTTCTATACTTTCTTTCTAATTGTAAATAGAAAGCATCTAATAGCCAAAAAACTATTATTGGAATATAAGCAATCCAAATAAAACAAATTTGATTTTTAAAATCAGCAAATATTAAAATAGCAGAAATTAAAGATACTGTCCAACTCTTTAATTGAAAAGAATTACTAGCCATTCTCGTAATAATATCCGCAATCATTTTTAAATGCTCTTTTTTATCTTCGTTCATACATCTTTACTCCTAACATTTAGGAGAACATAAAAATATTTAGTTGTCTATTGCCCAGTTGGATATTTTAACAACACATTACACAACACATGAACTTAACGAATTTTAATCATCCTAGTAAAACAAAATAAATTCTCATAAAAACTAGTGCCAAGTCGTGGTAAATCGTGAAAAGTCGTTTGGGGTTGGGTAACAAGAGACTCTCCTCATAACCCGAAGGTCGTTGGTTCAAATCCAGCTCCCGCAACCATTTACAGAGGATTTAGTTAAGAGTTGTGTCCATTATGTGTCCACTAACTAAATCCTTTTATTATGCATCGAATCCTAATTATATAAATCAAGTTGATTCAACGCATTCATTTTTACACCTGTTATTGAAGAGACACTGCACTTTTCTAAAAGTGTAGTAAAAGATTTAGGAATGTTAGATATATAAGAGAATCTGCTGTTTTTGAAAATTCTAATATTTAAAAATATTGGAGAAACTGCTTATATCGGATATTCCGATATAAAACCCTCAGATTTTAACAATGTACGTTTAAAAATTTTAAATCAATAAATTTGTTTTGTTGCATTTCTAACAAATTCTAATCAACCAAATAAATAAATTTGCATAAAAATTCAAAATTACAATTAAATCAATTACTAATTGCCAAGTAACAAAAAATCTGATACAATAGCCAAATAATTATATTTAGGTGTGATATTAATACAAGTTTATTAAAAAATTTTTCTATAAAAAATTTCTACTTTATAGAGGTATGTCTTTGTATATAAACTTGTAATAAATTTAAGGAGTTTCTTGATGGCTAATAAAACAGTAATGATTGAACAAGGTGTAGAAAATGTTCTTGAACAAAAATCTGGTACAACATTAAAATTTGATTATGATGGAGCTATAACAAGTTCAAACTATACTAAAGCAGACGACAATTCTCATGATTTGATAATGACATTTACAACAAAAAAAGATGGTGAAACACAAAATACAACCATTCGTATCAAAAACTTCTTTTCTACTGACTATATGAAAAATATATCCTCGTTCAAAGATTTAATTATAAATGATGAAACATTGTCAATAAATAATTTAATTGAAGGTTTTAAAATTGATACCGCTAAAAAAGGTATCATCAAAGGTTCAGATTTTTCTGACATAATTCACGGTACAGCCAATAACGACAGAATATACACAAATGGTGGAAATGATAAAATTTACGCAGGAAAAGGTAACGATTCAATCTATGTGGGTAGTGGAGAAAATGAGATTTTCTACTATAACGGCGATGGACAAGATACGATTTATATGACAAAAGATACAGGAACTGTACGTCTTAGAGGTCTAAATGCGGCAGAGTTAGTGCCGGAATATACAAAAAAAGGTAATGACCTTGTAATAAATAGAAATACATGGAAATCCGGTAAAGATGCTGAGACTATTACGATTAAAGACTATTTTAAACAAACAGAGGAACATTTCTATAGAGATGATATGACATTAAAAGATGTCTTAAACGATAATTTAGGCGAGTCAATTCGTAATATTTCAGCACCTAACATGAATAAATCAGCAACATTGCAAGGTTCATTCTTAAACGACACAATCACAGGTTCAAACAAAAATGATAAAATCTACACAGGTGGTGGATCTGACATTGTCACAGCGAGCAAAGGCAACGACACAATCTATGTTGACGGTGGAGATGTTACTCTCAACTTCAATAGAGGTGACGGTGTTGACACTGTTTACTTGAGAAAACCCAGCGATTTAACGAAATTAACCTTAGATTTTGGCGACGACAATTCTATCAGAGGCTTTGAAAAAAGTGCTAATGGCAAAGATTTACTTATTAATTACGCAATATCTGAAGATGGAGAATTTTCAGGCAAATATGACCGAATAATAATAAAAGATTTCTTCAAACTTGACGAGTCAGTAAGAAATAAAATTTGTTACAAATATCAAGGTCACGACACAATATTGTTTGAGAGTGATGACTATATCGCTATGTTTGGGAAGGCAAATTCTTCAAGCAAAATAATTGATAGTGAATATAGAGATATTATTTTTACAGGAAACAAAAACGATACAATCACTTCAAACAGCGGAAATGATGAAATAACAGGCAACAAAGGTAATGATAAAATTATTTTGGGTGGGAAAGATAACAAAGATTTAATTTTCCAAAATGGAGATGGTTCAGACACTATTATTACTAAAGATTTGCATAATGCTACAGTATCTATAGATTCATTAGGTTATGAAGAACATGGATTTAAGGCATATAAAACTGCTGACGGTGATATCGTTGTTGGAGATTTTGGCGAATATGAAACAGAAAAAGAATCATACAAAAATCAAACTAGTTTAAGTTTTGATGACTATGAATCGGAATATATTGAATACGATAAGACTTACGATATTTCAAATTCAAAAATGTTTTTTGAAAAATTCTTAAAAAATAACGAAGAATTAGGCGAAAACAAAAATGGCATATCATTTGTCGATGGTAACATAGATTTTGATAATCTTGGTGAATATATAACAAAATCAAATGGAGATTCATCAGATCCGGTGACTGGTAAAAAACTTGATGCATTTTGTGGTACAGACAAAGATGATTACATTATTGCAAGCAATAAAACTGACGTAGTTGATGCAGGTGAAGGTCATGACATCATTGTTGTGAATAAAGGTAAACATTATGTAAGCGGTGGAGAAGGTGACGATACACTGGTTGTTAAAAATCTCGGTTCTTTAAATTATGCAAGTGGAGTTGAAAGACTGCAATATAATGGTAAAGAGAGTGACCTATATTTTGTATTCAACGTAGATTCTGACGGTGAAATAGTAGAAGAACAAGGATTTGGTGTTGGGAACTCTTCAATTTACAGTCAAATTACAAATGCTAAATTTAAAAACGGCACTTGGTTTGAATATGAAATTCCAGAAGAAATTATTATTGCTGATAAAAACGGTCTTAATGCTAAAAAAATCAATTTAGAAAATATAAAAGGAATTATTGCAGAAAATGTAGGTAAATATATAAGAGATAAGGGATATTCTTCTGCTTGGGATTTGTTACAAAATGAACAAGAAAAATCAATGAAAGCTCTTAAAAAAGATATTGACGGACTTATGAAAATCTATAAACAAGGTATCTCTGGTAATGATACAATTACTGCAACCGATGAACACTATGAACTTCTTCAAGCAGGGGCAGGAAATGATACTTATAATGTAAGTGCAGATTTATTCAAATCACAATTACTAACAATTGATGACACATCAGGGAAAAATGATACATTAAATATTGATGTTTCAAAAGATGATATTGGTATGCTTATGCCAACAGATTTCAAACTAAAAACTGATAAAAAAGGTCGAGTAATTTATGATAAAAATGGAAATCCTCAATACGTTGCAGAAGGTGATTTATACATATCAAATGGTATGTCAACTTCTAACAGTTGCATCCGTATAAAAGATTTCTTTGGGAAAGGTAAAATCGAAAATATAAATCTTGCAAATGGTGAAAAATTGGATATTAATAAATTCCTTACAGACTTTGCAAAATTAATTGATTCAATGGGCTGTAAAGATTTTTATGAAGCAATAGATAAAAATGATAAAACAATTGACGCCTTCCTAAGTGGTGCAAAAGTAACCATTGCAAATGAGGGTGACGAAATTGTTGTTTCTGATACTAATAATAAACAATGGAGTATTTTTGGTAAAGATAACGAAAATACAAACTATACAGTTGACATAAAAGACGGTAACGACACAGTAAGTGTTAGTGGCGGCAAAGTAAACGTAACAATGGATTCTGGAGAAAAAACAATTAATTTTGATTCTATTGATACTACAATTGATGCTTCAAACGCTACAAAAGCAACAATTAAAAGCATCTTTACAATTGATCCTGAAAATGCATCTGCTCGAATAAAAGGTTCAAGTGGAGATGACATTATTGAAGTCGGCAGAATTGATTCAACAATAAATGCAGGAGATGGTGATGACTACATTATAGTTCATAGTGGTGGACATAATGATATTAGTGCTGGAAAAGGAAACGATACTATTGAAGTTCATGGATGGGGAACTACCAATGACATAAGAGGTGGTGAAGGTGACGATACATATATATTTGATAACTTAGAATATGATAACAATAATACTATTACAGATATTTCTGGCAACGACCAAATAATATTAAAAAATCTTACAAAAGAAAATGTTCATATTGTATTCAATGTTGATGCAAATGGAAACTTCCAAGATAGAGAAGGTCAATACACTATCATTGGTGATGAAGCTTATGATTTGTGGAAACGTGACGGTATTGTAAAAGATACCGGAATTCAAGTTAATGATTTTAACTCTATTGAAACGATTAAAACAGAATACTATGATAATGAATGTTCTTCTATTGGTACAGAACAACTAAATTCTTTAAAAGAAGCTGTTGCAGGTTGGCTTGCTGATAAAGGATACACAGATGTTAATAACGTATTCCAAAACGAAAAAACAGATGGCGATATTGAGGCACTCGTAGCACAATTCACTAACGTTGATTGGAAAACAGGAACATAAAAAGAATATCTATAAAATGTTACAAAATAATCATCCACAAATATGTCCATATTTGACGCACCTATAATGTATATTTTAAGAGAATACATATTATAGGTATAATATTTATGATGAATGATAATAAAAAAATGATTGAGAATTGTCAAAGATTAGAAAAATTATTTATCACTATATCAGCTGATGATAATATTGGCTCTAATGATGTTGAAAAATCAATACATAGGATAAATTCTCTTACGGAAGAAATTAAGGATTACGTCATTAAATATTTCTTTCAAAAAATATTTAATGACAAAATACTTATGCCAGAAAGTTATGAATTTATTATTGTGCATATACAAAATAATATAAAAGAATATTCTGAACATTATATATTTTTTTTAGAAGCATTATTAAAAATGCTAGAATTAGATGTAAATAAT
>JBNMJS010000081.1:0-7824 GCA_050873965.1 Cyanobacteriota bacterium
AAAGAAGACTTAACATCATAAATTATTTGTGCTAATATAATAAAAAGGTTAGTCAGGGAAAGATTGATAAAAGCCCGTCGCTGGTCTATATCTATTACACAATCAAGAGACAATATTTATAACGACTTGCGGGACTGAGGAGATTTGAAATTTATGAAAGAAACAACTATGAAAAATGGAGAAGTTGTTGAGTTCAGTAACAATTCAACCAATGTAACGAACTCAATTAAAGGAGCTACTGTAAAAAAAGCTGCAGAAGAAAATCAAGATATTAACTTGGGAAAAGTTATAGATCTTGGTAAAAAATTATCAACCGAAAATATTAAAATTGTAAAAAAAGATGGTACTTTAGAAGATTACGATATTACAAAAGTTGTTAAAGCAATTAAAAAATCTGCTGCAAGAATGATTATTGAATTAAGTGCAGAAGAAATTGAAAAAATATGTAATATCGTTAATAAAAGTGTAGTAAATCTTGGTTATAGCAATGTCGAAATTACAAAAATCCATAGCATTGTAGAAAGTGCATTGGAAGATGTTAATCCAAGAGTTGCAAAAAGTTATAGAGATTACAGAAATTATAAAATAGACTTCGTAACAATGTTAGATAAAGTATTCCAAGAATCTCAAAGAATTATGTACATCGGTGACAAAGAAAATGCGAATGCTGATTCAGCATTAGTTTCTACAAAAAGATCTTTGATTTTTAATGAATTAAATAAAGAATTATACAAAAAATTCTTCTTAACAGTAGATGAACTACAAGCAATCAGAGATGGTTATATTTATATCCACGATATGTCTGCAAGACGTGACACAATGAACTGTTGTTTATTTGATGTTGCAAACGTTCTTAAAGGTGGCTTTGAAATGGGTAACATTTGGTACAACGAACCAAAATCACTAGATGTTGCGTTTGACGTAATCGGGGATATTGTAATGGCTGCTGCAAGTCAACAATATGGTGGTTTTACCGTTCCAGAAGTTGATAAAATTTTAGCACCTTACGCAGAAAAAACTTATGAAAGACAATACAACAGATATTTATGTTTAGGTCTGTCTTTTGAAAAGGCTAGAGAAGCAGCTTTAGAAGATGTTAAAAAAGATTTTGAACAAGGTTTCCAAGGTTGGGAATACAAATTCAACACAGTGGCATCATCTAGAGGTGACTATCCATTCATTACAGTTTCTACTGGTTTAGGTACTAGTCAGTTCGAAAAATTAGCAACAATTTCTATGCTAAAAATCAGACAAGGTGGACAAGGTAAAAAAGATTGTAAAAAACCTGTATTGTTCCCTAAAATTGTATTCTTATATGATGAAAATCTTCACGGTGATGGAAAAATTTCAGAAGATTTATTCCACGCTGGTGTTGAATGTTCTAGAAAAACAATGTACCCAGACTGGTTGTCATTAACTGGTGAAGGTTATGTTGCTAGTATGTATAAAAAATATGGTCAAGTTGTATCACCAATGGGTTGTAGAGCATTCTTATCACCTTGGTATGAAAGAGGTGGTATGCACCCTGCTGATGAAAACGATACACCAGTATTTGTTGGTCGTTTCAACATTGGTGCTATTAGTTTACACTTACCAATGATTTATGCAAAAGCTAAAAAAGAAAGCAGAGATTTCTATGAAGTTCTAGATTATTATATGGAACTTATTAGACAACTTCATATCAGAACTTATGATTATCTTGGAGAAATGAAAGCTTCTGTAAACCCATTAGCATTCTGCGAAGGTGGTTTCTTAGGTGGACATTTAGGTATTCACGATAAGATTAAACCTGTATTAAAATCAGCTACTGCTTCATTTGGTATTACAGCTTTGAACGAATTACAAGAAGTTTACAACGGAAAATCTCTAGTTGAAGACGGTCAATTCGCTATCGAAGTAATGGAATATATCAACAAAAAAGTTAATGAATTCAAAGAAGAAGATGGTTGGTTATATGCATTATACGGAACACCTGCTGAAAACCTTTGTGGTCTTCAAGTTAAACAATTCCGTAAAAAATATGGTGTAGTTGCTAACGTATCAGATAAACCATACGTTTCTAACTCATTCCATTGCCATGTATCAGAAAACATCACACCAATTCAAAAACAAGATTTGGAAAAACGTTTCTGGGATTTGATGAATGGTGGTAAAATCCAATATGTAAAATATCCTATCAACTACAACAAAAAAGCAGTTGAAACTCTTCTAAAAAGAGCAATGGATATGGGATTCTATGAAGGTGTAAACCTTGCTCTATCATATTGTGATGATTGTGGACACCAAGAATTAGATATGGATGTTTGTCCAAAATGTGGTTCTAAAAATTTAACAAAAATTGATAGAATGAATGGTTATTTAGCATATTCTAGAGTTAAAGGTGATTCAAGATTAGCCGCTCACAAAATGGAAGAAATCAAAGATAGAAAGAGTATGTAATTTAACATAAGAATAATTATAGTTTAAGGTTTTATATGTCAAATTATTTGATAATAAAACCTTTGACTATGTAAAGACAAAATAAGATAATTGAGGGAGCAAAAATTAATGAATTACCATAATATAACAAAAGACGACATGTTAAACGGAGACGGTTTAAGAGTCGTATTATGGGTAGCAGGTTGCAATCACTATTGTAAAGGTTGTCAAAATCCTGAAACTTGGGATGTTGGTGGTGGAATACCATTTGACGAAGATGCAGAAAAAGAATTATTTGATGATTTAAACAATTCTTATACATCTGGTTTAACTTTTAGTGGTGGAGATCCATTACATCCATTCAATCGTTCTGAAGTATTTAGATTAATTGAAAAATGCAGACACGAATTCCCAGACAAAACAATATGGTTATACACTGGTTATGAATGGGAAGAAGTTTGTCACGTTAAAGGTATTGAAAATATTGACGTAATTTGCGTTGGTGAATTTAAGCAAGAACTTAATGACAACAATATTCATTGGGTTGGCAGTTCAAACCAAAGAGTTATTGATGTAAAGAAAACTCTTGAAAAAGGTGAAGTTGTCTTACACGAAAAAGTGACTGCGTAAATCAAAAATTATTGGTTATTAAAAAAAGAGCGATAAAATATTATCGTTCTTTTTTGTGAAAAAAATAACCCAATCAAAACGATTGAGTTATTTTTAATATCATAAAACAATATACAATAACTATTTCATACAAACAGTTAAATCAGCTTCAACAACAGTTTTGCCATCAACTGAGCCAACTGCGTGACATTTACCGATAGGACCTTTAACTCTTGTCATTTCGATAAACATATCTAATCTATCACCAGGTCTTACAATATTTTTAAATCTAACATTATCAATACCTGCAAATAAAGTTAATTTACCTTTATATTCTGGTAATGTAGTTAAAATTGGTGCTGAACATTGAGCCATTGCTTCAATTTGCAAAACACCTGGCATGATAGGATTATTAGGAAAATGTCCTTGGAAAAATTCTTCATTCATAGTTAGATTTTTATAACCTTTTGAATATTTACCAGGAACACATTCTGTAATTCTATCTACTAACAAAAATGGGTATCTGTGAGGAATCATTTCCATAATTTGTTGAATATCAAAACTCAACTTTTCTTCTGTAACTTCACTCATTATTATCTCCTTATTTTACTTTAATCAATTTATCTTGTAATAATTTTGCAACCTTAATATGGACAGCGTGACCAGCCTCTTTAACCAATATCTGACATTTCAAATCTAGAGGCGAAATACCAGTTTGATAAATATCACCAAATAAATCTAAAATTTTATGCTTTATTGGTTCTTTTTCAGAACGTAAATCGACTGTATAACCATCATCAACAAGCCCTAATGTGTTATCGATAGTAACACCTTGTGCAAAACCTAACATTTGATATTTTTTTAAATCTTTATAAAAACCAAATGTTCTAGCTTCAATAATTTCTTCTATATTATTTTTATCAAATGCAACCCAACGATTATTTAAATCATTATGAGCATAATTAACTGCATAAGAAATATATAATTCTTTATCCGGCAAAATAACCATACTTGTTTTACCATTTAGGTAATATACAGGCTCTTTTACTGTATAGAATTGCTGTTTTTTAGGTTTATCAACAATACCTGCTTCTTGGAATAATCTAACCCACTCTTTAGAACTACCATCAAAGATTGGAAATTCTTCTTGAGATAAATACACATCCAAAGAATTAATTTTTAAAATGGAACAAGCAGCCATAAAATGCTCACACAAAGCAGCTTTATATTTACAACCACCTAACAAAGTTCTATGTTCTCGGCTACCTAAGGTAACATTATGCTCAGTTGAGATAACGTTACCTACGTAAGCCTTAAAACTTTTCTCTTCATTTTTTACGAACAGCCTTATATAACCTTCTTTTGAAGGTTTGATGACAACCTCGCAATCGAGGTTCTTCATCAAAGTATTGCCTTTTGCTCTAATTTCTTTTGCAATTGTTGTCATAACTATGCTTCCGTATTATGTTCGTTTTCAAATGCTGACAATAATGGTTCATATTTTTTGAATTTTTTAATCAAATCACCAGCATCTTTCATAATCTTCAATTGTTTGATAAATTCTTTTCTTGGAACTGCTGGAGCACCTACAACAATAGATTTTGCAGGGAAGCTTTTTGTTACTCCAGCTTTAGCAGCAACAATAGAGTCATCACCAATCTTAATATGGTCTGCAAGACCTGCTTGACCAGCAAGAACAACTCTATCACCAATTTGACAACTACCTGCAATACCAACTTGAGAAACTATCATACAACCAGAACCGATTTTACAGTTATGACCAATCATAACTAAATTATCAATTTTGGTATTATCACCAATTGTTGTATTTTCAATAGTACCTCTATCAATTGTTGCATTTGCACCAATTTCAACATTATTACCAATAACAACTGAACCAATTGAATTAATTTTGAAAATAACGTGTTCAGCAGCATTAGTATCTTTTATTTCACCATCTTTTCTAGCTTGTTCAATGTTGTTAGGATTTTCAGTAACGAAACTAAATCCATCTGCACCTAATGAAACACCGTGATGTAAAATAACTTTATTTCCAACTTTTACTCTATCACCGATATTAACTCCAGGGTGGAAGAAACAATCACTACCGATAACAGCATTGTTACCAATATAGCAATTTGCTAAAATCTTGGTGTTATCACCAACAACAGCACCTTTCGCTAATACAACATTTGGTCCAATAGATACATTTTGACCAACTTTTGCTTCAGGATGAATAACAGCAGTTGGATGAATACCTTCATTTGTTTCTGGTGCTTCATAAAACATAGTGATAAGTTTCATCATAGCCAATCTAGGTCTTTCAACCTCAATTGTAGTAAAGCCATCAATATTAACACCCAAAGGTACAAGTGCTGCTTTAGCTTTTGTTTTTGCTAAATTTTCAATTTCTTCTTCACCTAAGGCTAATGCAAGAGTATGTTCATCTGCCAAAAGTGGTGGTGCAATTCTTGTAATTGATACATCAGCCATCTTTGTTAACATACCATTAGTAATTTTTGCAATTTGTTCTAAAGTAAAAGATTTCATTTTCTACTCCTTATTATTAATCTTATCAATTATATTTGTTGTAGATTTTCCCTGTACAAAATCAATAAACTCAACTTTTGTACCGTTCTTAATCATAATATCTCTCTCTGGCAATGTTTCCATTGTGTAATCAGCACCTTTTGTATAAACATCAGGTTTAATTTCATCTAATAAAGATGCTGGACTATCTTCATCAAACAACACAACAAAGTCCACACAACTCAACGCTGTTAAGATTTCTGCCCTGTCATTTTCATTATTTATAGGTCTTTCTGGACCTTTTATACTTCTCACAGATTTATCTGAATTTAATAAAACAATTAAATAATCTGCAAAAGTTTTCGTTTTTTGTAAATATCTAACATGTCCAACGTGTAAAATATCAAAACAACCATTAGTTGTAACAACAGTTTTGCCGGCAGCATGCAATTTTTTTACAAAATCGGATACATTTTTCCTACTTAAAATTTGCCCCATAATAACTCCTGTAAATATGATTATATCAAAAACAGAACTATAATTCGCCCTATTTGTTACAAATATTAAGCACATAATAGCAATAAATCGGCATGGACTTAATAATAAAAATTTTGTATAATAAAACCAATAAGAAAGGACTACAGAATGAGAGAGTATGAATTAAATCTAAGTTTAGAAGAACTAGAAAAAAGAACCAACAAAGACTATTTAGTAACAAAAACTATGTTAAAAGAAGATGCACCTGAATACAAAGAACTTGCTGATGGTGATAAAAAGGCTCTTAAACATTTAGTTAAAGCAGCATATATCTTAGAAAAAATAAACAAACAACTTGATAACTGCAACAATTTACCATTCGAAAAATATCTTAATGACGAAATCGAAAAAGGTAACAAAAGAGCAGAATTAACAAAAATTCTTTATGATGCACAAAAAGGAGTTTGTGCTCTTGATAGAGAATCAAACATGATTGAATTAGCAAAAGGTGTTCACGTAACTCCTGGTAAAGGTGTTTATCCTGAAGATTTAGGCAAAGAAGAATTTCAATCAATAATTATAAAAATGCTTAAAGAAGGAAAAATAGAAGAAGTTAGAACTATTTTAAACCAACGCTCTGTTGTTGAAAGAAATGGTGATGAACTAATCGGTACCGATTATATTGATAAATATAGCGAAGATTTTTCAAAAATGGCAGATGAACTAGAAGAAGCTGCAAAAGTTTCAACAAACAAAGACTTCAACGAATATTTAGAACTTCAAGTAAAAGCACTAAGAAAAGCAGATGCTATGCTAGATGCTTATGCCGATAAAAAATGGGCAGAACTACAAGATACACCTCTTGAATTTACAATAACAAGAGAAAATTATTCTGATGAATTAACAGAAAGTGCTGTTGAAAACGAAGAACTAAAAAATCTTTTAGAAAAACATAATATTAAACCCGTTGGTAAAGATTTCTTAGGTGGTAGAGTTGGTATTATAAATAAAAAAGGTACTGATGCTATTTTAAAAGTAAAAGAATTTTTACCAATTATGGCTGCAAATATGCCATTTAAAGATGAATATGTTCAAAATATTTCACATGATAAAGAATCTAAACAAACAATGGTTGATGTAGATTTAGTAACAGTATCTGGTGATGTAGGAGAATTTAGAGCAGGCATTACATTGGCAGAAAATCTACCAAATGATGATAAATTATCATTAACTATAGGTGGTGGTAGAAGAAATGTTTACCATAGACAAATCCGTTTGATTACTAGTGAAGATTCTAAAAAGAAATTACAAGAAAGATTAGATGCTATCTTAAATAAAGAACAACACAAATTCTACAATGATGAAGCAGACTATTGGTTTACTATTGGACACGAAAATGCCCACTCTCTAGGACCAAATTCTGGAACAGAAGCACTTGGAAAATATAAATCTATTATTGAAGAAAATAAAGCTGATATAACATCTCTTGCAATGCTTGATGTACTAAAAGAGAATGGTATGTACACAGAAGAAGAAAAAGAACAAATTATTGTAACCTATGCTGCTGACAATATGCTTAAATCAAAGCCTACATTAAGCCAAGCACATAGAGTTCGTTCTGTAATGCAAAACTATTACTTCTTAAAAGAAGGTGCTTTAGAAATTAGTGATGACGGTATCCTAACTGTTAATATTGAAAAAATGATACCTACTGCACAAAAAATGTTAAAAGAAATCATACGAGTACAAATCGATGGTGATTTTAATAAAGGTGAAAAATACGTCTTAGAT
>JBNMJS010000082.1:0-7766 GCA_050873965.1 Cyanobacteriota bacterium
AGTATTTGTAACAAAATATTAAAATGAAATTAAACCGTCTAAAACTTAGTTATAATGCCTGATATGATATGATGTGATATGAGGGGCTTTAGCAATTTCATAATTCTTTATTTCTTTTTATATATGTAGGTTATTTAAAATAAAAAGGTAGGTTTGTTATGGCTATTAGTGGTGTTAATTCAAATGTTAATCAGAATTATGTTCAAGTTCAACAAGAAAGAAAAGGTGGTGTTGGTAAAGCAATCGCATCAACATTTCTTCCTGGTTTAGGTCAATTTTGTGATGGAAGAAATAAAGATGGAGCAAAATATTTAGGTGGTGTTTTAGCAACAGGTATTCCTTGTGTTGGGTTGAGTGTTTTAGGCTCTAATAGTATTTTAAATGCATTTGAAAAGGGTGGTGCTAAGATTGGTACTGGTGGTAAAGCATCGTTAATTGGTACGGGTATTTTAGGCTTGGCAACTCTTGGTATTTGGGTTGCAGGTATTGTTGATGCATATAAAGGTGGTAATCAAGCAAAAGAAGTTGAAAATCCTGATACAAAACAACCTATTTATGCATAAAAATATTAATTAAATGTAAAAAAAAATACCGTATTATGTACGGTATTTTTTTATGTATTAAATTTTAAAACCTCAGTTCAAACCGTGCGAGTTTATAGCAAATTTCATTGATAAAGTCTTTGATTTCTTCTAAATAAATTGCTAATGTTTCTCGGAAACTAATTGTTCCTGGTAGTAAAAGTTCATTAAACATATTTGTACTCCTTAATAACACTTCATCTCAATATGTATTACGGATTTTTTCTATGAAACTTTAGTGTTTTGGTTTGATTGTTACAAAAATTTATAAAATGTTATAAATTTACTTTATTGTGGAATTTAACTTATAGGATACATTGCACTTAAATATCCAACTCAACAAAACTTCACAATCAGTAAATGTACAAACCCAGTGAAGTATCCAATATAATTGATTTATCATCAGAATGACGTATATATAATGAAAACTTAATAAAGATATGTTATAATCTAGTTGGAGATATGATAAATTAATGAACAACCTACAATTTCAGAACGACCTTGAACGATTATTAGAGGTTCTTCCTGACAAAATCAGAAGTCAGGTTTCGTATTCACAAATGGAAGATGTCATTGAGATAGTTCTTGACATCGGTAGGCGACCCGAAATTAGGCATTCCGATGGAAAGATTGATAAACTCGACACAGGAGAGATTACTCATGATGACATTGATGCTGTAACTTCAAAATTGCCTGAATTTACGACCGATAATAGGTCAGGTATTCCAGGAACATTGCACAGAATTAGTGCGATTAGAAACAGACAAGGAAAGATTGTAGGTTTGACTTGTAGAGTCGGCAGAGTAGTTACCGGAACGATTGCTTGTATCAAAGATTTTTGTACTATGGGTAAAAGCATTTTATTTTTAGGACGTCCGGGTGTTGGTAAAACAACAAAATTGCGTGAAATATCACGTTTAGTTGCTGATGAATTGCATAAGCGTGTTGTTGTAGTTGATACATCAAACGAAATCGCTGGTGATGGTGATGTTCCACACCCTGCAATTGGTTCTGCTAGAAGAATGCAAGTTAGACAACCAGAATTTCAAAAAGATATAATGATTGAAGCAGTTGAAAACCATACACCAGAAGTTATTGTCGTTGATGAAATCGGTACAGAAGCCGAAGCACAAGCAGCAAGAACTATTGCAGAACGTGGTGTTATGTTAATTGCTACTGCTCACGGTAATTCGTTAGAAAGTCTTATTAAAAACCCAACTTTATCAGATTTGGTAGGTGGTATTCAATCTGTTACATTGGGTGATGATGAGGCAAAACGTAGGGCTTCTCAAAAAACTGTTCTTGAAAGAGAAAAACAACCTACTTTTGATATTGTTATAGAAATTATTGATAGAAATACTTTGGCAGTATATAAAAATACTGCTGAGGCAGTTGATTATATCTTAAGAGGTTGGCCAATTCGACCTGAAATCAGAAAAGTTGACCAAGATGCAAACATTGCTAGTAAAGAAGATAATGTTTCAATCTCAGAACATATTTCAAATATTGAACAAAAAATCCTTGAAAAATCAGAGGATAGTTTGAAATATAGTTTTTCTCGAAAAGATTATGTTGAAAGTGTAAAACCTATCAAGAAAATATATTTGTATGCAGTATCAAGAAGTATTGTAGAAAAAGCAATTGAACGCCTAGATTTGAATGCAGAATTGACTCGTAATATAGATGATGCTGATTTAGTAATTGCACACAAAAACTTTGCGAAAGGTGGTGCAAGGATTTTATCAACAGCAAATGAGTATCGTTTACAAGTTTTTTATGTAAAAACAAATTCAATGGCTCAAATACAAAAAGTCTTGAAAGATGCATTATGTGTTGATGATTTGAAAGAAAGTATTCACGGCTATTATGATGATGCTGAAAGAGCATTAGATGAGGCAAAGGCTGCTATTAACAAAATATTGGCTGGTGCAAAGAAGATTGAATTAAACCCACAAAATCAACAGATAAGAAAATTGCAACATGAACTTGTTGAACAGCATAATTTAGAAAGTCGTTCAGTCGGAGAAGGCAAAGACCGTCACCTTAGAATTGTAGGTGGTCGTGACTTCGATGATGATAGAGCAAGTTAATATAATTTTTAATAATCACCCTCACAAATTTTTGTGAGGGTGGTTTGTAATTAAAATAGATATTTTTATAACAATTTATAAAACTTGTAATATTGAACTTGTTTCGGAATCTATTTAAATTTTTTAATTTGTTAAAATGTTCTTTTCATTTTCTTGTGCTGACAAGAAAACGAAACAAAAGAAACTCCTGCCCTGAACTTCATTCACACATCATTTGTAATTATTCTGCATAGAGTTTCGGAACTCGTGAATTTACAAATATTTTTTATGCTAGTAAATTCACTCAAACACCTCAACATAGAGCAGAATAAAACAATGATGATTCATTACGTTAAGGTCGAATTTTATTTACCGTTTGTAAAATTACGTCATTACGAGAAGCGGATTTTCGACTCTGCCGAACTAAATAATTAAGTATTATTTTGTGAGAGGTAGTGACGACACGTAGTGTCTAACCCGTAAGATTGAGCAGAACCACGCTTTTGCGAAATCCCGAATAATCCAAGACAGCGAAGCGAAAAAGTAATCCAGTATAAAGTCATTAGTTTGAAATAGATACTTTGGCTAAAGCCTTAGTATGACGGAGTTCTGTCATCTTGAGCAATAAATAATACAAATTGTACGTAACTATTCAAATATTGGCGAAAGATCTATAATAATAGAACAAATTAAATTTATTTGAAATCTTTACTACATAAAAAAGAGATGAAGTAGCACTTCATCTCTTTTTTGTATTTAAAACAATTTTAAAAATTAGTCACTTTCAGCGATTACTTCTGCAACTAAATCCCCATAACTATTGAAACAACCATTTGTTTCTTCAACGATATATTTCAAGTTAGGTTTGCCTTCAATAGATTTTTCTGCACAATCCATTGCTTCGTCATAATCTTTGAATTGACCAACTATTGATTTTGTTAATTCTTTGTTTCCTTCTTGTGTATATACTTGAAACATAATATACTCCTTTTTCTATTTTGATTTACGTAAGTGTTCCAATTCTTCTTGATATGGAGATATTGCAGTAATTTCACCAATTACATCTTTGATATGTTTTAGAACATAATCTATTTCATCTTCTGTAGTAAATCTGCTTAAACTAAAACGAATACTACCGTGTAATGATGTGAAAGGTGTACCCATAGCACGAAGAACGTGACTTGGTTCTAATGAACCTGATGTACAAGCACTACCAGAACTAGCACAGATTCCTAAATCACTCAAGTGTAACAAGATTAATTCACCTTCAATATATTCAAAACCTATATTAGTTGTGTTTGGAACTCTATTTGAGATAGAAGAATTTAATCTTGCATTGAATACATTTTTAAGTATTCCTGTTTCTAATTTATCTCTTAATCTTTTAACTTCTGTAAGTTCGTATTTTAATCCTTCTTGTGCCAATTCAGCAGCAACACCCATACCAACAATATATGGAACATTTTCTGTACCGGCTCTATGTCCACGTTCTTGGTGTCCACCATTGATTAGTGGAGGCAACATTACATTTGATTTTACGTATAACGCACCAATACCTTTTGGAGCGTGGAATTTGTGACCTGATACACCAAGCATATCAATATTTGTTGACTGTACATCAATGTTTACTTTACCTGCACCTTGAACTGCATCAACAAAGAACAATGTATTTGGGTTCTTTGATTTGATGATTTCGCCAATTTCTTGGATTGGGAATATTACACCTGTTTCATTATTTGCCCACATAGTTGATACTAATGCTGTATCATCAGTGATTTTTTCTTTAAGTTCTTCTAAATCTAGTTCGCCGTTCGCATTTACACCAATATAGTCAACTTTATATCCTTGTTTTTCTAATGCTTTGTAAGTATTTAGAACACAAGGGTGTTCAACCTTTGTTGTTATTAAGTGTTTTTTAGATTTGTTACATGCAATAGCACCTTTGATTGCTGTGTTTGCACTTTCAGAACCACAAGATGTGAAAATAATTTCTTTTTCAGATTTTGCACCTAAAAATTCTTTCATTTTTACTCTTGCATCTGCAATTGCATTAGAAGATTTTACACTAAATTCATACATACTTGATGGATTAGCATATTCTTCTTTTAAGAATGGTAGCATTGCATCTAAAACTCTTTCATCAACTTTTGTTGTTGCGTTATTGTCTAAGTAGATAACCATTATACTTGTATCACCTCTATTTCAGAACTAACTTTATCTCTAAGTGTTGATTCTACAAATGATTTAATTGTAAGAACAGAATTTTTACAAGCAGAACATCTTCCTTGTAGTTTTACATAAACTTTGTTCCCATCTATATCTACAAGTTCAATGTCTCCACTGTCTTTTTGTAATTCTGGTGCAATAACATTTTCGATCACTTTATTGATTTTTAATATTAGCTGGGCTGGTGATAGTTTTGGCTCATTTTTAGTTTTTGCATATTTTTCAATCAAAGCTTTGATTTCAGATTTGCAACGACCACAAGCACCACCGGCTTTTGTATAATTTGTTACTTCTTCAACTGTTGTTAAGTTATTTAGTTCAATTGCTTCTTTAATAACATCTTCTGTAACATTGAAACAAGTACAAATTACTTTTGATGATTTTTCACCACCATTTGGTAGTTCAAAATCAATCTCTTCGTCATAATATTTTTTTAGAGCATCTTCTAATGCTTCGTGTCCCATTACAGAACAATGCATTTTTTCAGGTGGAAGTCCATCTAATTCTCTTGCAATATCAGCATTAGTGATTTTTTTAACATCTTCTAAAGGTTTACCAATAACCATTTCTGTTAATATACTTGAACTTGCAACTGCTGAACCACAACCAAAAGTTTGGAATTTTGCATCAGTTACAATACCATCTTTTATTTTTAAATATAATTTTAGCGAATCGCCACATGTAAGTGAACCTGCTTCACCTACAACGTCAGCATCATCAATTTTTCCTACATTTCTAGGGTGTCTGTAGTGATCCATTACTTTGTCGGAATATTTCCACATATTTTACCCTCCTTTTTCAACATTTATTCTATCTCAAAAATATTTGGATAGCCATAAAATTTATTATTTGTTCGTGACATTTACAAATATTAATATTTGTAGCAATAATGGCAAAATGTGGTTAAAAATTTACTTTAAATATATGTAAGGTTAATGATAGGATTTTTATGCAAGTAAAAGGTGTTATATCACCAATAGTACAAAATGTGAAATCTGGTATTAGGACTGTTTCACAAACTTCTTCTCATTATGGAGAAGTAGCTGAACGTGCTGCAAAAATGCAAAATATAAATTCACCTTGTAAAAATGTTGCAAAGATAAAAGGTTATATTATTGGTGCATTTGCTCCTATTGTTGAAAAAATGAATGGTTTGTCTGATAGTTTTTCTGTTGTTACAAAAACCATAAAACATGTTTCTAAGACTGTTAATAAAACTGTTGGTAAAACATTAGAAGAAAATCCAAATGCGAGTAAATTCAAGGCTAAAATAACTGGTATTAAAGAATCAATGCCAGTTATTAAAGATGCTTTGAGAGAAGTTGGCGGAGTTAATGATGTTAAGGCTGCAACTGAAGCCGGTGGAATGGTCAAAGGTGCAATTGAGGCTGGTAAGGCTGCTGTTAGGGTTACATCAAGTACTGGTTTGGCAGTTGTAGGTACTTTTGTTCCTGTTCCTGGAGCAACTGTTGCTGGTTGGCTTGCTGGTGAAAAATTAACAAATGCTTGTTTGGGCAAACCTTTTACAAAACAAGCAAAGAATGTTATTGAAAATTTGTCTAAATAAAAAAAGAACCTGTTTTTATGCAGGTTCTTAAATAAGTCTTAATTTATTGGATAGAGTGAAACAAGTCGAAAAATATTATTCATCTTCTATTGGAATAGTAATAATATAGTTATCATCAACTTTTTTCTTAGAAATTTTGTTGTAATTTGCCCCATTTTCTAACAAATATGTTTGTGAAATTTTGGCAAGACTTTTTTCGTGTTTTTTGTTTGTTGAAACTTCACCGTTAATGGTTATTTGTCCATTTTTTGTTTCTATATTGATAGCATTGACATTTCCGTGAAAGGGTTTTAAATCAATTATAAATTTATAAGCTTCTGGAGTTCTCATCAATGTAATGATTTCGTGATGTTTAAAGTATTCTTTATTTAGCCCAAACACAGGCATATTTTCTTTTAGAAAATCATTATTGAATTCTTTGTTTTCTCTTTCAATCATTTTATCCATTTGATTCATAGCATAATATGGACTCATAAAATGATTGATTGTTGTATTTAATACAAAATAAAATGCTAAAAAAGCCCCAAGAATAGTAGCCAAAACAAGTCCTAAATATTTTAATAAACAATGTTTTTTGTGTTCGTCCATAACTTTAATCTCCTTTCGTGTATGATTATTTAATTAAAGTTATAAAACAAAAACAATTACCTTGTTGTATATAGTCGATTGATTATATTTTGGAAAAAGATATAGAATCAATTTTGTTTAAAATATCATCAAATGAAATTTTTTGGTCAGCAAGTCCATGAGGATTTTTTAATAGATATGAATCAACTTTCCCATCATTATCATAAATTGGTTTTAATCTATAACTGTGTAATTTTGATAAGTCAGAATTACTATGTTGATTACCAATATATGCTTCAACTAGATTGTTTTCAAAGAACTTTGAATCCCATATTTGTTCAGCAAATTTATCTTCATCTGTGAGAATATTGTCAGTTTTATAGATGTCTAAGCAACTACGATTATCAATTAAACGTTTACTTTTTTGTATTTTATCTAAATATTTACCAGTTTCTATTGATTGGTTTTGTCCAAGTCCCATTATTCGCCAAACAACAATTGCATCTCCACCATTTCTCAAATTTCTTCCAAGAGAACCTTCAAATTCTAATAAATTTTTTATTTCAGAATTATCGTATTTATTACGTTGGTAATGTTTTTTTAATTTATCTACAGTTTCTGTATTACCTTTTCTTTCATAATGTTTTATTAAAAACTCATTAAAAGATTTTTCATATTCTTTTCCTAGTGCGTGTTCAATTAATTTAATTCCATCACAGCCACTACTATAGTATTGGTTACCTTCTCTTTCAATAT
>JBNMJS010000083.1:0-7758 GCA_050873965.1 Cyanobacteriota bacterium
CTTATTTATATCATCATAAGCATTATCATTTCTTATATGATATGTAGGATTGTAATATTCTCTTGCCTTAGCCTTATTTGCAGATAATTCAGAACGTTCTGCTTCGACACCTTCAGGTAAGTGATATAACATAAACACACCATCAGGGGCTGTTTTTTCATTCAATAAGATACCTTCATCCCTACCATCTACTTTTCGTTTAATAAAATAATCATCATCATGCCTGCATACTTCGTAAATAGCATCATCATTAGGATTAATATTTTTAAACTGAGTACCTTCATCTAATGAAATTTTACCTTTTGGTCCTTTTAAGTAAATGCTGTCTAACCAAACATCATTTGGTTTAAGGTTATCAACATCAATTTTATTATCTGTTGAAATACCGTTAGGGTTAAGAACAGATATACTCATTGCACCGTTTGAAGCCTGTGACATAACAGCTGATACTTCTCTCTTTTCAGCAGTACCATTTTTATAACCACCTTGTCTGTCAAGTTTATACATTGTACCGTTATTCAATGCTTCTAATTTATTCATATCATCGTCCATTCTTTGACGGCTAATTTCATCTAAGTCATCTTTATAATCAACGATTTCTTGACGTCTATTTGGACTATCATCTTCAACAATAGACCAATCTAATGCGTTACGGTTTTGTAGATATGTGTTTTTACACTTATCTTCATAACCAGTCATTGCAAGTTCATCACCACTATACAATGTAGGATTTCCTGACAATGCATTCAAGTAACGAGTAATGATTCTAGTCTTAGCACGACCAACTTCAGTTGCTTTTACATCAACCATATCTTTATATGATTGAGCCGCTTTTTCATTTAATTTATCAGCCAAACCATGTTTTTCAACTGCTTGGTCATAAATAATATCAAAAGCATCTGGAACTGGTTTTGAACCAAAACCATCTTTTTCACCAATTTTCTTTGTAGAATCAGATGTACTCAAATCATGTTCATCTTCAGCAGTTTTGTAATATTTACCATTTACAACATCTGCAACAGAATCAGATAAAGCAGTATAGATTTCATTATATTTTCTATCTATTTCACCATATTTTCTATCTTTTTCTTCTTGACTATCATGGCTCTTGCTTACATATTCTTTTTCAGCATTTTTCATTTCTTCATTTACTTTACCAATGCTTGAACGTAACAATTCACCATTTGCAACTGCTTTTGCACTAACATTATTGAAATAATCACCATCATTCTTGATAATTCTATTACCTTCAGGAGAAATTTCATTCTCATTCATAATGTTATTCATTATCATATAAGCAGTCTTACGATGTTTTACATCATGTTTATTAGAAAGATTTGCGTGGAATAAACTCATATCCATTGACAACGCATGAACCATACGAGTTTTATCGTGGTTTCCAGCGAATGTATAAGAATTTCTCTTATAATCAATTGGCTTATCAGAGAATCTACCAATCGAATTTTCTAACAAATCAACTCTTGCAGTATCTTTATTTTGAACTTTATCAAAACCTGATGCAAAATCATAACTGAATAAATTTGAAATACCATTGAAGAAATATGAATAGTTTGCTTCTGATGTAATACCAGCCATATCCATCAAGGAACCAACGGCTTTACCTTCATTATCATAAATAACATCACCATTATCAGGTTTACCAGCATCTATCAATTCTGGAACATCAGTGATTTCTGCTACAGTATATGAATTTGGATTTTCTTCCTTAACAGCAGAAACGAAATTACCCCAGAAACCTAACATATTGTTCCAAGCAGTATCAAAGCCTTGATCGCCATTTCTAACTGAATCCATATCTGCAACGTCTTTTGCTGCATCTAATCTCCAATCTAAGCCTAAACCTGAACGGTCAACCATTACTTCTGCTAATTTGAAACTGTTAGCATTTGTATTTTTAAATCGTTTTTCAATTGATGATGCAACAAAATCAACATCATCTTTACCTAGATTATCAACACCTTTTTTGATTTTGTTAACAATTTGGTTTGCTTCATCTTCTTGGCTATCACCATTGATACCCATATTTCTTAATGAACCTTTTTTCATCATTGTGTCGTAATCATAAGCAATTTCGCCATTATCAATTTGTTTTACACCAACTTCTGGCATAAGTGCTTTAACAACAGCATATTTTGCAACATCTTCTGCAATCAATGGAATTACATATTGACCATACTCTGTTACGCCATTTTCATCTAATAATTTTTCTTTTGATGATTCGTTTACATTTTTGATAACATCATCAGCAAAGTTTTTAATATCATTAGTGAAAACTTTATTCATCTTATTATAAGTTTTCTCGAATTCTTTTGGAACTTTGTAAGTCTTATCATTCATTGCATCATATCTTGATTCACCAATATGATCAGAATCTGGAGAACGTTTCATTAAATATGGAGATGATAATGCACCTTGAGTGTCAGGAGCGAACTCAATAGCATCAAGTTGTAAATCCATTAATGAAGAATTTAATAATTCATCATAATTATCAATTTTTGGTCTTAATTCGTAGTTATCATCAAGAACATTCGCAACAACATCTCTTGAAACTCTAACATCTTCAGGTAATTTTGGATTCTTTGGATTTTGAGAATCTAATATATTAGTGATTCTTGAATATGCTTTTGCAGGATTAGAAGAAATTTCACCAATAGTTTTTGCAACATATTCATTATGAACATTTCTTACATGCTTAGTCCAATATTTACCAGCAGATACTGCCATATCTTGAACTTGAGCATTACCTCTACGCAATTTATCCATTTCAATAGCACGTTTTGCTGAATTCTTTTCAGATGCTAACAATTCATTATCATAGTTAGAAGTATAATAATTTAACTTAACCATATCTGTGTTAGCGTCCCAACAAACAAATCCACCTTCATGTTTTGGTTCAATACTGATACCAGACAAAGAACCTACAAACATAGAACCTTGTGGACTATGTAAATCAATTTTTTCAGAACCACTACGAACACTATTAACATCATTCAAGTTTTTAATATTTTTGTTATATTCGTATGGATCAATTTCAAATGAATATGGCATAGTTGTATCATCATGCGTATTCATATCCAACTTACTACCAGAATTTGTTTTGTCGTACGCCTTGATTATACTTGTTTTATCATCTCTTTGAGCATCTGATACTAATGAATTATCAAAGATTTGTAAAACTGTAGGTTGCTTTGGATCATAATCTTCATTTTTTGTAATCTTAATTTGACCATCACTACCTTCTTTATAATCGAAAGGTGAGTTTACAATTTTATGGTTTAAGTTTTCCATATTTTCAGGAACAACACCAAGACCTAAACTACCGTCTTGAAGTCCACTCATTCTGAAGAAATAATATTCAGGTGGTTTGTTTTCATTATCCATCCATTTGATAGCACGTTGGAAATGGATACCTTGCAAACCTTCTGATGTAAATGTACCATCATCAACCATATTCATACCATTTTTGAATACTTCACGTTGAAGAGTATTGTAATCATTAATATTACCAATACCACCTGCTAGAAGCATATTGTTTTGGTTCCAATATTTGTGAGATGAAACAGTATCACCACCTTTTAAAGGCAATGTAATAATTCTTTTATTACCTGCTTCTCTAAGTTCTGGAACTTTTGCAGCAATACCCGCTAATGTACCACCCATTGTATTAGAGAACGTTCTATTTGAACTACGTATTTTATCTGTAATTGCTTGTTTTTCATCGGCTGTTGGGGCTTTTAATCTACCAGTATGTTTATCATTAAAACCTTCAAAAACATATCCAGGAGCAAGAGTATCAACACTCGCCAAATACATAGGACCTTGTTTTGTTACAGTTGTACCTTTTCTTGTAACTAATGTACAACCATCTATTTCTGCATTATCTTCTTTTGGATAACCAGCAACTTTATTTGTGTTTTTATCACGCAATACATATCTATATGCAAATGGTTGTTCATCGGCTAAATCTAAGTCATATCTAGGTTCTACAGATACACCCTCTTTTGGAACATCAGCAGAAAAGAATGGTTCCATCTTGCCATCACAACCTTTTTCAATAAAGAAGTTGTTTTTCTTATCGACACCTACCTTAAAAAACTGCACTTCGCAATTATACTTGCTCGAATCATACATACAGTTAAACTCATAGGCTTGAGCACCTGTTTCAGTCTTTTTATGTTGATAACCTTTAAATGCTACGCCTTTATTTATGTGAGTCGATTTATTAATTTCCATGCAAAAACACTCCTTATCTATTAATAAGAAACACAGTGAACAAAATTTTTGCTACCATGCCAATAATATATTAATAAAAATTTACAATAAAGTAAAGTTCTTAATGATAAGTTATAAGTGATTAATCAGAATTTTAGACTATACAAAATTTGAAAAATAATTTATAATAAAATTAATTAGTGAGGTAAAAAACATGTCTTTTGGAATAAGTGGTAGCGATCCTTTTAAATCATATTCTTCTAATGCTGATGCTGGCGGTGGAATGGGCGTTTACACTCAACGTGTAAAAAGAGATGATAAGAAAAAAGAAAAGAAACAAGAAGAAGATTCTTTACTAGACATCACAGATGACAACGATGAAGATGAAAACATTGACATCGATTTAAGTGATGATGATTTTCTTGATTAATATATAATCGTTTCTAAAATGTTTCTGTTTTATATTTGTAGCCTGAATTGTTATCTTCTATAACAGGTTCTGGTTGTATTGCTGGTTTTTCTACTTCAACTTTATCTTCAACCAAACTCAAAATATAATCACCAATTTTTGTTTCAATATTAGTACAGAAATTATTATTTATCTCTTTAATAAAATAACATGGACTTGTAACATTAATTTCAATAATTTGACCATCAACAACATCAAGTCCCGCCATATAAATTCCCATTTTATTTAATGATTTTGCTACATTTGTGAAATTTATTTTTTCAGTATTTGATAAAATACCTTTTTTAACATAAGTATCATTATGTGTATTAAATTTAAAATCATCAGATGTTGGGAGTTTAATTACACATTCATCAAGAACTTCTTCACCTAATGTAAGAACACGTTTATCACCATATTTTACTGCTGGAATAAATTTTTGTACCATAACAACAGAATTTTCTTCATTAGTCATAGCATTGATTATAGAACGAGTATTTGGATCACCTTGATGAAGATACATAACACCACTACCAAAACATTTGTTTAATGGTTTAAGTATAATTTCACCACATTCTTGCAAGAAATCTTCTATTTTATCTTTTGAAGCAGTTACGATATGTTTTGGCATATATTCAGCAAATAATGAAGCGTGTAGTTTTTCATTAAAATTGCGAATTGCTTTTGTATCATTAACGATTTTTGTATTTTTAGCAAAATCAAGAATGTATGTTGCATTAATATAATCATTATCAACTGGTGGATCAGGTCTGAACATAACAAGTTCAAAATCATCAACTTTTAATTCAAGATTTTCTTTTTTATAAAAAATATTTTCGTTTTCAAGGTATGTTGCAAATGAAGTTGCAAACGCAGTCGAATTTTTTAAATACAATCTATTATTTGTCGTAATAAATACATTATGGTTTCGTTTAAGAAATTCTTTAATAATCCAAAAATTTGTCACAAGATTATTAAATTCAAAATATTTAAGTTCAATTTTATCAATAACAAATAAAATATTCATAGTCTGCACCTCTCAAGAAAATGGTAGCACAACAGATGTTATAATCAATACCTAAAAGTATAAAATATCATTGCAAGTAGATAATCTTTGTGGGAAGATTTTTATGAATTTGTAATGATTAATTTCACACAAATTAGAAATAAAATTTCAATTTCAATTGCCGATATGGCTCAGGTGGTAGAGCAACTGATTCGTAATCAGTAGGTCGGGAGTTCGAGTCTCCCTATCGGCAATTTATTTATTTCTGTATTAAATATAAAAACTACAACTCAAAATTTTCTTTAATATATTCAAGCATTGCACGTAATGCTCTACCCCTATGAGAAATAGCATTTTTATCTTCTTCACTCATTTCAGCAATTGTTATATCACTATTATCTGGCATAAATATTGGATCATATCCAAACCCATTCACACCTTTTTGTGATTTAACAATATGTCCATAACATTCACCTTTTGTTATGTGAATAACATTCCCGTCCTTATCTACCAAACTCATACAGCATACAAACTTAGCTTTCCTATTTTCTACACCATCAAGTTCTCTCAAAACTCTATCAATTTTTTCTTGTTGCGTACCGGCATATCTTGCTGAATACAAACCAGGAGCACCATTCAATGCCTCAATACACAATCCAGAATCATCTGCCATGCTAATCATTTCATTTAATTTAGCAGCTGCTCTAGACTTAATCAAAGAATTTTCTTCGAATGTATTTCCTGTTTCTTCAGGATTAAATTCACCATTAGGCGAAATAAACTCAACGCCTGAACCTTTTGCGATTTCATTTACTTCATATACTTTATGAGGATTACCTGTACCCAATACTATTTTCATAATTCATATTCCTTTTTTGAATAAATGTAACATTTACATTAATAATATGACAAAAAGTTTTTTCTTTAAACTTGTTTTGATATAATAGAAAAAAATTAGATAAATATGTATGAAAAAGGAACACTAAAAACAACAATGAGTAATTTAACACAAGAATTAGTTCAAGAAACAAGCCAACAACTAAACCAATATACAACAATCCCTAATCCGAAATTCGAAAGAATTGAACAAAGTTTATTTTATATATTTGAAACAGAAATGAAATCATCGGATTCTATAATCCTTGATTACAAACCAGAAGTAATTAAAAAAATTGCAGCATTTTTGTCAGGTAAGATTTCTCGTTCAGCATCAATAGGTATTGCAGGAGAAACAGCAAGTGGAAAATCAACCATTACACTTGATATTATTGAAACAATAAATGCATTCGCAACAGAATATGATAATAATAACGTTATTACAAGAGTAAATACAGATGACTATTATTATGACCGTTCAGAAATGGTAAAAGAAGCAGGTAGTTTCGCAGAATTTGCCAAACATTATGACTTAGATATACCACAAGCATTAGAATTGGAATTGATGAACGAACATATCAAACAATTGCTTTCAGGCAAAGAAGTTTATCTTCCAAAATATGACATGAGCGGTACTGCTATTAGACATGACAATTATACACTTGCAAAACCTTCAGGAATTATTATCTCTGAAGGTTTATTTACGTTAACAGAAAAAATCAAAAATGCTTTTGATTTCAAAATCTATGTTGATATCAGAGAACATATTCAAAAAGAAAGATTCTATATAAGAGCAAAAGAACGTGATTTAGGTTCTTCTGCAGATTCAATCTACAACAATGCTGCTCAAAAAGCAGAAATATATATCAGACCTTGCAAAGCACACGCTGATATAATTTTGTCTGGTGAATCTGATAGAGCAAGATACAAACACTTCTTGAACAAAATTCTAGCAATCGTTCAAAACGAATATTTTAGTTAATTTATAACACTTTCTTTCCTGTTTGTTACATATCTTAACAATAATGCATCAAAAAAGGCAATTTTTTCATGTATATATACTTTATATATATGTAAATAAGATTTATAAAAAACAAATTATAGAGAGCGAGTTTATTCAATGAAAGATTTATTAAAATTCTGTCGTTGGGTGTCTACACCTGACACTATTTCTGATTGTGCAAAAAACCTTAAA
>JBNMJS010000084.1:0-7590 GCA_050873965.1 Cyanobacteriota bacterium
AATATATATTTAATTTACTTTTATTTTATTTTATTTATATAGCATTGCGTTTGCATTTTTATATTTTATGCAATTGCATTTTAATTTTTTATGCAAACGTAATGCAATCGCATTGCAAACGCATTGCAATCGCATTGCAATCGCATTTTTATTTTTTATACAAATGTATAACTTTTAATAATACAATTGCATAATTAGTGTAGTAAATTGTATATAAAAACAACTATTCCAGATATAATTGCACAGATGAAATAATGCTTTATATCCAAAAGATTTTGTACAAAATAAAACAATCCTAACTTTATCCTGGAACTTATTGCTGCATTACCATTAACAATATCATTTTCAAGAATACTTCTCATTGATGTGTATGGTCTTGTTGTCATTATGTAAAATTTAGTTTGTTTCATTATTGCATCAAGGAATACTTCTAACAAGAAATAAATAATGAAAAATGTAATAAAATTGAAACAATTATTTGTCAAACAAATAAAAATTGTAGATAACAATGGTAAATTCCCTATCAAAAACCCACCAATACGCATAGCAATTGCTTTGACATTAACAAGATTGTTTAAAGAACAGTAAAACATACAAATATAACAAGTTGTAAAAAATATTGCAAATCCCTTAAGAGAGATACTGCTTTCTCTCCAGGCTGCAACCCAACCAGAAGGAGTATCTATAGTGCTAACGATAATAGCCCCTACTATTTGACTAATCAACATGTATATCGAAACAATTTTTTTTCTATCCATTAGCCACCTTTACAAAACTTTACCACTTTACAAGAGAATACATTAAATAAGTCAATTATACTATTAAAAAAATCTTTAAAGAACATGAACATACATTTAAAAGGAATATTTATTATGACAATTGAAGAATTAACATTGATTTTATATGCACTTAAGGCAAGTTTTTCAGTAGAATTTGCAAACAATCTGTTTAAATCATTACTGAAAAATACAACCATTATTTTATAAGTCCTTCTTCTTTTAAAATCTGCAAAACTTCAGTTCTAAGTTGAGATTTTACTTCATTGTATTCTGGAGTGTTAAACATCTCACCTTGAGCAGATACAAACCAATTAAGATTTACATTAGCATTTTTATACAATTGAGTAAAAAGTAACCACGAAGGTGTTCTTTCTTCACGTTCGTAACCAGTTAATGTACTAGGTGACATTTCTAATTTTTCTGCAAATTTCGCAACAGATAAACCCAACTCCTGTCTAACTTTTTTTAGATTTTCACCAAACATTGCTACTCCTTTTGTATGAAGTTTTGTAAATTATACGCAATTGTGTTTGACATATTTATACAATTGAGTATAATTATATTTGTATCTTGTTTATTTGTTTAACAAATAAACTATAACATAAATAACGCAAAAACACGACAAAATTTGCCGTCATTTTTGTGTTGTTTTGTAACGGATTTAGAAAGGAATAAAATGCAACAGCAGAAAAAGAAACGACCAAGAAGTCTAGCATCAATTTACTTCTACACAGATGAATTGGCTGCAATAGATAAATTTTCTTTCGAGAAAAGAATATCTCGAAACGAAGTGATATTAGAAGCAATTAGCGATTTTATCGCTAAACACAATATTATTGTTGGACATTTATAGAGGGTGATTTTTCGAACTCTATTTAACACCCTCTTTTCTTTGGAGACATCAAAATGAAAATACTAGATAAAATTTTGAAAGAAATTTTAAGACCACGTTCTATAAAAATTTCTTTCATCAACTACGAAACAGAAGACGAGAAACAAAAACGATTACTAAAAGAATTCAAAACTCGTGTTACTGAAATACGAGAAAGAAATTCAAAAAAATATTTCGAAAACATTATGCCAATTGTGGCGAATGATTTCGCCAAAAAAAATGGCTATATGCCATCTTATGAATGCGTTATGTCTTTGTGTTTGAAACAATTTACCAAAGATTTAATTGACAAAAAACTCGATACTTTATATGGAGTTAGAGATGGCGAATAACATATTTTATTTCCCTCACAACTGCAACACGCAAGGGAAAAAAGATATTAAAAAATTGATAAGAGATCTAGGCTACGAAGGCTATGGACTTTACTGGTCTATTCTAGAGTTCATGTACACCAACACTCTAGAAGTTGGCGAAGAAGACTTAATCTTAGATGGTTATACCGAAAAGATTACAAAAATTTTGAACAATTATGGTTTGTTCTATATCGAGGATAACCAGTATATGTCTGATAGAATTTCCGAAAACATTAAACGTGTTGAGGAAAAGAGAAAATCAGCACAATCAAATGCCAATAAACGTTGGCTGAAAAAATATTTCGTTGAAACATATAACGAAATATTTGGTATTGAGCCAATACTGGATAAAAAATATCTGAATAAATTGAATGAATTATCAGATGCTGTTTCTGATTTTAAGGAAGTGCTGCCAAGTATTTTATACACAATGAAATCAATAAAATTTGATTGCGGCAGTAAACCAGGAGCAGATTGGTTGTTGACTGATACCAATTTCAACAAGGTTTATAACCGACAATATGGCTGGAAAGAATACCATTCTCCAGTAGATAAAAAAGAACAGAAAAAAGTTGAAGAACTTCAGCGATTAGAATCAGAAAAAGCCGAGCAGAAAAAGGTCGAAGACTTTTTGAAAAAGTTCAAAACATCTGAAGATGTTTTTGAATATTTCAAAGATAAAAAGGTTGAATTCTTAACTCCTGTTGAACAACAGATTTTGAACAAGTTTAATCTTTCAAAATCAGAGATAGAAGAAAAACTACACGAGGTGAACAATGTTTAATTTCAGAAAGAAATACACTTCAAAAACAGAACAAGACTTAACAGTTATAACTGATGTTGAAGTCGTTGAAATCGAGGAAAAAAACAAAATTTACAGAGATAAACTAAAAAACGTTTTTTATTGTGCCGATAGAAACGGAAATATCAAAATGTGTATTTTGTGGGGTTATAGCACTTTTAACGTTGGTGACGTCGTTGAAATGCGAGGACGTTACAACGGAGAAACATTTATTTGCAGGAGATTATACATAAGGAGAAGAACAACACAATGTTAGATGATTGGACAAAATTCACAATGCTAGACGAGTACGAACAGGAAGTTTGTAAAAAATTAAGACGTAAACAACAACAGCATCAAACTTATCTTGCTCTTAAACAGAAAAAAGGTTGTGGTACAGGACGAGGTAATTTTAAAACTATTGAATGCCTTGAAACAAAACAAACGTGGAAAGGATTAAAAAAATTAGCAACAGTTTTAGGAATAAATGCAAAAACAATTGCATACCATGTAAGAAACAATTCGCCATTTCGAGGTCTACATTTCAGATATATTGAGGAGTATTAAAAAATGAATAACGAAGAATTGAAAAATATGACAACAGCGATAGAGATTATGAGTTCAGAAAAATTAAGTTTATTTATTGAACTTGCAATAAAAGAATTAAACCAAAGGAAGGTGACGAATGCAAGAGTATGTCACGGAACAAGAGTTTATTTTTAACAACCCAAGTCGTGTTTATCTCTGCTTTCATTGTGGAGGAATAACTAATAATAGAGATATTTGCACGAATTGTGGATTACAAGCAAACGATATATTTCAAACAGGCTGGAGAGTAAAAATTGCAGATAAAGAAGAAACAATTTTTATGCCAGTGGAACAAATCATAAATGAATAAGGTAAAAAGAAAGGAATAAAAAATGGGTGATGAAAAACTAAAGTTCATGGATATGCTAGCCATGATTAATGTTATTGACGATAACGACCGAATACGAAATTTTAAAGATTGCATAGAACGAAGTTTTGATGAAGTCAGTAAAAAGGTTGCCGAGTACAACAAAGACGGCACTTTGACAATTACATTAAAATTCTGTTGCGACAAGAAAAGCAAAAACGCAGTAGATGTTTTTGCAGATATTACAAAAAAAATACCACGAGGAATGCAAAAGAATTCATTCTATCGTGATAGCCGAACTGGTGGTTTGTATTTAGATAACCCAGATCAATTAAAAATGTTTGATAACAGCAATGTTGCACCTATATATTCAGAATCACAGACAAAATAATTAAGGAGATAAGAAAAAATGGAACAAGAACTTTTAAAAAAAGCAGTAGAAATTTTAGAGAATCAAAAAAGACCAGAAAAAATACATTGCACACAATATGGTAAATATTCTCAACAAGCCGTTGAATTTCTTTATAATGATAGCCAACAACGTTACGAAATACAACAAATTATCAGTAGACCAAAAGAAGTACATTCAATAAATGCGTTTGTTGATGTTATTAAAGAAGAGTTGAGAAGATGTAACAATCCAGATGGCGACAAAGCCACAGTGCAATTAAATTTAGATGGTGGTCATTTCTGTGCTGATGATGATTTTCATAATTTACATGTAGATTATAAAAGAATGCAATCTCAACAATGGGAATTGTTTAAAGGTGGAATAAACAAACGAATGGATCACAAACAATTTTTATTGTTCTTACAAGCATTAAAACCAAGTATTGATAACTTTGACGAAGTGTTCAGAAAATTTGTTACATTAAGATTAGTTGGTAATTCACAGATTACTTCAAATCCAATTATAACAGGCAATGGACAGAACGAAGGTTATACTTGTACATACAAATTGGATAATGGTACAGATGGAGATGCAACTTTTCCAAGCAGTTTTGATATAAACCTGCAATTTGCAAAAGCAGGTGTAATGAATTATGACATCAGTGTTGAATTATTCTTCTATCGTGATTCTGATGATGAACTTGTTATTCAAGTTTTATGTCCAATGTTTGAACATGTTGAAGAAAAAGCAATCATTGATGAAGCAGATTATGTAAAGGAACATATTTCCGATGCTAAAAATTTATTGATATTATCAGATTTTTAAACTCGCTAATTTCCATCATTATTGGGGCATTCATACAAACACCAAACAATAAATCTAATGCCCCTTTTATTTAGATAGAACAAGAAAGCGAAAACGAAAAACAATGGATCACAAGAATAAATGCACATGGGAAAGATATGCAAGTCGGTATGAAATACTAAAAAATAGTGATACTTATTTATGTACACTAACAACAAGATATAATCCTGTAACTATATCTATTCCTACTGATGAATGTGCATACAGATATGATAAAACAAAATGCCCATTTTTCAAAAAAAAAGACAACGGCATACCAATGAAATATACAAAGAAACCAGTAATAATAGAAGCCGTTCAATGGACAGGTAGAAATATTAAAGAAATAGAGCATTTTACACGAGGCAAGGCACGTTACAATTTATGGCTTGACACTTTTGAGTTGAAAACTCTAGAAGGAACGATGATAGCAAATGTTGATGATTATATCATCAAAGGTGTAAAAGGCGAATTTTACTCTTGCAAACCTGATATATTTGAACAAACTTATGAATTGGTTAGGAAGATACAGAAATGACAACAAATAGAGAAAAATTGAATAATAACTACAAACAAGTTCTTAACAAGATTGAAAAACATATAAAAAAACATCATTTGCGATGAAGAATGTGGATTTAATTGGAATAAACCTTGTCCTGATTGTGATTGCAGATATAACGACATTATTGATATCATCAACAAAGCAACAAAGGAATAGTAATGAAATATGAAATGTAATCACGATAAAAAATATTATGAGATTTTGCATTACAAACACAATCATTCACATTTCGAATATCCCAAAGGTGCAGAACATTATAGCGAATATTCTACAATACTTTGTACAAAATGTGGGCGAGTTTGGCGAACAAAAGCAAAATACGTAGAAACATTAAAGGAGGTGCAATAGATGTTAACATTCAATCTTAAAAAGAAATGGTTTAATAAAATCAAATCGGGCGAAAAAACACACGAATACCGAGAAGTAAAACCATATTGGACAAAGAGATTATGCAATGAACTTCTTGTTAAAGAAGATGAATTAAATGGTTATAAAGCATATTGTAACCACGTTATTAATTTTGTTCGTGGCTATTCAAATTTAGCAGATGATAGACTTTTAGCAATATTAGTATCCATTAGAGTTGTCAACGGCAAATATACGGATTTAGGAATTGATAAACCTGTATATGTTATAGAGTTTGAAGTTCTACCGTTAAATAAAAAAAGAGTGTAGTAGTAGGAATATCTTATTTACATTAGAAGTAGTATGAGCAGAGTTAACTCTCTCTGCTTATGCTCACGGCAAAGGAAAGGAAAATCATGTTAGAAAAAGAAATTGAGAGATTGCAGCAACAGAACAGAAATTTACAAAGTGAATTGATGCCATTCAGAGATAATTGCTTTAAAGGTATGAACACCCGTGAAATAGCAGAAATTGCAAAAAAGGCAATTCAAACTGATATAAAAAGAAATAAAAAATAAAATATGAAAATAATAGCAAGTAAACCAAATAAAAATAAAAAAATAGAATTAGTGATTCTTCCACGAGAAGATAGGGAACCTGTGTCACGAGAACGTATGTGTAGAGATATTGCAGAATTTATAAATTTACTTATGTTAACAAAATGTGAACAAGAACAAATTTAGTGATATAATTCTGAGCATGAAAACAGCAGTTTTATATGCACGTGTATCTTCCAAAGAACAAGAACGTGAAGGTTATTCAATACCAGCACAAATACATTTATGCAAAGAGTACGCAGAGAAAAATAATATAATTATTGATAAAATATTTACTGAAAGCGAAACTGCCAAGAGAGCAGGCAGAAAAGCATTCAATCAGATGTTAAGTTATATAAAAGAGAATGGTGTTAGAACTATTTTGGTTGAGAAAACCGATAGGCTATATCGTAATTTTAAAGATTATGTATTGTTGGAGGATTACGACTTAGAAATCCATTTTGTTAAAGAGGGTAGTATTCTTAGCAAAGAATCAAAATCACATGATAAATTTATTCATGGTATTAAGGTTTTGATGGCGAAAAATTATATTGATAATTTATCAGAAGAAGTTAAGAAGGGATTGAGGGAAAAAGTTGAATCTGGAATATATCCACAGAAAGCCCCAATTGGATATAAGAATGTTAATATAGATGGACATAAAGAGATTGCAATAGACGAGGAGAAAGCACCATTCATTAAACGTTTATTCAATTTATATGTATATGGTTATTCATTGAATGAATGTCGAAAAATATTGAATAGTGAGGGCTTATACAATAATACAAAACCTTATTCTAAATCAAGATTAGCAGAAATTTTAAAAGATATTTTTTATATTGGCAAATTCAAATACAAAGGTTTGATATATGAGGGTAAGCATGAACCATTGATAGATATAGATTTATTCAATAGTGTTCAGAAACGATTGAGAGAATACACAAAAACAAGAAGTCATGATATTGAATTTGATTATGCAGGCTTGATTAGATGTGGTTATTGTGGTTGTCAAATGACTGCAGAGTTAAAGAAAGGTAAGTATATATATTATCATTGTACAGGCAATAAGGGTGGAGATTGCAAACGAAAAAATATCCGTCAAGAATTGATTGATGAGGTAATAGAGGAGTTAGTAGAAAGAATTGCAAAAGCG
>JBNMJS010000085.1:0-6986 GCA_050873965.1 Cyanobacteriota bacterium
ACCAATCAAGCCGTCACCTACAGGAACTGATGCAATTCTTCCTGTTGTTCTAACTGTCATACCTTCTTTAATATGTGTATATTCACCTAAGATTACAACACCAACGTTGTCTTCTTCTAGGTTTAATGTTATGCCTAGTGTGCCTTTGCCATCATCAAATTCAACTAACTCATTTGACATAACATTTCTCAATCCATAGATTCTTGCGATACCGTCACCGATTTCAAGAACACTACCGACATTAGAAATTTCTGTTTTTGATTCATAGTTCTCAATATTCGATTTTATTATTGAACTAATTTCATCAGGATTAATTACTGTCATAGTTTTCCCTCTTATTTCATTATATTTCTACTTAAATCTTGTAATTTGTGGCGAAGACTGTTGTCTATAATGTTATCTCCAACCTCAAAAACTAAACCTGCAATAATATCTGGGTTTATAGCCCATTCAAGTTCAATATTCTTGTTTAGAATATTTGATAATTTATTTTTTATTGTAGATTTTTCATCTTCTGTTAAATCAATAGCTGATGTTATATTAATGCTTAATAGATTGTTTAGTCTATTGATTTCATTTTTGTATTCTTTTGTAATTGATTCCAACATAGAAAATCTGTTTTTATCAACTAACAATTTCAAGAAATTTAAAATAACTTTGTTTGTTGTATCTTCAAAAAGTTTAGAAATTACATTTTTCTTTTCATTCTCAGAAATTACAGGTGAAGTCATTACCTTGTTCAAATCGTCAGAACCTTTAACAGACTCTGTTATATCAAGAAGTTCTTTTAAAATATCTTCCTTCGATAAATTATCAGATACAAGTTCAAGCAATGCTTGAGCATATCTTTCTGAAACTAATTTATTTTCGTTTTCTTCTGCTTTATTCATTTATAACTTCACTCCGTTTAAAGCATCAATACTTTCATTGATAAATTTCATGTGCAAATCTTTGTTATTTTCTAGTTCTTTTTCAATATGTTTTTTTGCTAATTGAATTGATGCTTCTGCTGTTTTGTTTGATAAATTTAAATTCAATGCTTTTATGTTACCATCAATTGTTTTTTGTAATGCTTTGTCAAATTCAGTTGCTTGCTTTTTCGCATCATCAACCAATTTTTCACCGACGATAGTTGCATTCTTGTCTGCTTTATTTAGAATTTCAAATACTTCTTCATCAATTTCTTTTGTTTTTTCTTGGGTTTCATATAATTTATCTAAAGATTCTTTTTTTGCATCTTTAGATGCTTGTATGTTATCTTCGATACTTTTTCTGCCTTTTTCAAGCAAACCAGCAATATCAAATTTCTTGATAATCCAACCCAATACAAACAACATAACTACAAAGTTAAATAGGTTTGATGTAAGTATATTATTCCATATTTGTAATAATGTCTCAGACATGTTTCTTTCCTTTAATTCATACAAGAATTAACTATATCTTCGTCAATTTCTTTTATTTCTGTTTCATAACCTAAAACTTTAGTCGCAACAGTGTTCGCTAAATCTAAAATTTTAGTTCTTAATAACAATTTTGCTTCTCTTTCATCACCTTCAAGTTCAGCATTAGAAATTGCTAAATCTTTCTTTGAAAGATTTTTAGCATTTTCAATGATTGCATCTTTTTGTGATTTATAACTTGCAACCTTTTTATTGAAGTTTTCTCTAGCAAGAACTTTTGATGTTTCTATACTTGATGCGTGTTGTGTTTTTAAATTCTGAGTTTTTTCTTCGTTTAGTTGAGCATCTTTATAGTTTTTTGAAATTAAGTTCTCACGTTCTTCTTCAATTCTTGTTATAGGTTTATAAAGAATTGCATTCATCATTATCATGAATATTATGAAACTAAACATCGCAACAAAAAATGTTGCATTGAATTCTAACATTTTGTGATTCCTTTATACAATTGAATACTCAATTCTCACATAAAACTATGAGAAAATAAGTAATAATGCAATAAATAGTGCGTAGATTGAAGTTGCTTCTGCAAGACCAGCACCAATGATGAAGTTTTTGAAAGCTTCAGCTTTAATTTCTGGTTGTCTAGCAATTGCATCTAAAACACCTTTTGTTGCAATACCTAAACCAAGACCACCGCCTAATACACCAAGAGCTGCGATACCTGCACCTAATTTTGATGCGTCAAATGCTTGTTCTACTGCCATAATTTTTCTCCTTTATTTTGTATAATTTACTTTTTTATTCTTCTTGTACAGACATTGTTATATAAGTTGAAGATAACAATGCAAATACTAATGCTTGGATTAACGCTACGAATAATTCAAATAACATAAATGGTAATGGTACAAAACATGCTACCATTCCAACAAATGTTGCTATCATTATTTCTCCTGCCAAAATGTTGGCAAAAAGTCGAAGTGCTAATGAGAATGGTCTTACAAATAATTCTAACGTATCAATCAATGTAATAATCAAATCACCCATTGACCAACCTTTGAAGAAATACTTGAAACCGTTAACTTTTATTCCATAGTACATACAATATAGTGCAACAACGATTGCCATTGCTGCTGTCATATTAATGTCATTGTTTGGAGATGCTAATTCTCCGTGTGATAGATGTACTATCTTAAATGGGATTTGTCCAACTAAGTTTGCAGTTAAAATAAACATGAATAATGTTAATATTAGTGGATTGTGTTTTTTAGATTCTTTTTCACCCATGCTACCTGCTGTAATTGAGGCAAAGTAGTTAATAATGGATTCTCCTACATATTGTAGTCTTGTTGGGATAATTGAAAGATTTTTTACAATCAATATGGCACCAATTAACAATATGCCCATTGCTAACCACATTGTGAGCACTGTATCAATGTTAACACTAATTGCATGTCCTGCTAAAATTTTTGTTAAGACCCAATGACTGCTTTCACTCATTGCAAAATGCCCTCTCTGCTTAATAATTGTTTACATGCTAGCATAACATCATACTTTATGCAACTTTTATATTATATTAGTGTTCTATCTTGATTAAATTTTTATAAAGAAGTTTAATTTTAGATATTTTGATGTTAGGATGTTTTCTGATACTTATAAAAAAGGAGAGTATTATGTGTGGAATAGTAGGATATATAGGTCATAAATCTGCAATAGATATTCTATTGAATGGTTTGACTAAACTAGAATATAGAGGCTATGACTCATCAGGTATTGCTGTTGAGATTGATGGTCAAGTGAAAATGTACAAAGCAGAAGGAAAACTTCAAAATTTAAAAGATGTTATAGATCCAATAAAGGATAAAATTTCTGAATCAACAATTGGTATTGGTCATATTAGATGGGCTACTCATGGTGCTCCAACAACTGTTAATGCTCATCCTCATTCTTGTAATTGTGGAAAGTTAGTTATTGTTCACAATGGTATTATTGAAAACTTTAAAGAATTGAGAGAAGAATTAGAAGCACAAGGTTGTGTTTTTAAATCTCAAACAGATACAGAGACTGTTGCTCACTTAATTGCTAGAGAATATGGAAAAGTTCAAGATTTGACAGAAGCAGTTAGAATTGCAACTAAGCGTATTGAAGGTGCTTATGCATTATGTGTTATTCATCAAGATGTAAAAGATACTATTGTTGCAACAAAAAGAAATGCTCCATTAGTAGTTGGTATTGGTGAACATGAATATTATGTTGCATCTGATGTTCCTGCAATGATTGAATATACGAAAAAGGCAATGTATTTAAACGATAATCAAATTGTTACTTTAACTCCAGAATCTATGAAATTAATTGATTCCGAAAATAATGAATTACCTTGCAAGGTTGAAATATTACCTTGGGAATCCGTTTCATTAAGTAAGATGGGTTACAAACATTACATGATGAAAGAAATTCATGAACAACCAAGTATTATTAGAAACTTGTTGAGTGGTAAAATTGTTGGTTTAGATAGCCCACTGAATTTGAGTGAAGTTAAAATTGATAAAGAAACAGTTAAGCATTTGAATAGAATACAAATTGTGGCTTGTGGTACTTCATTGCATGCAGCAATGATTGGTAAATATATTTTAGAAGATTTCTGTGGAATTGCAGTTGATGTTGAACCATCAAGTGAATATATTTATAGAAAAACAGTTATTGATGAAAATACATTAGTAATTGGAGTTTCTCAATCAGGTGAAACGGCAGATACTTTAACAGCAATTAAACAATCAAAAACAAAAGGTTCTCATGTCTTGATTATTACAAATAGACCTGATTCTGTGATGGCTCGTGAGGCTGATAGTTTAATTTCAGTATGTGCAGGTATAGAAGTTAGTGTTGCTGCTACAAAATCATATATGGCTCAACTTGTTTCATTCTATATGTTAGCATTGTATATGGCTGAAATTAAGGGTTCTATGGATAAAGATTTATTGATTGACTTGAAAAAAGAATTAATCAAACTTCCAGAAAAAGCAGAAGAAATTCTTGCTCAAGAATCTCATGTAAAAGCATGTGCTAGAAAGTATGCAAATGCTAAAAACTTTGTTTATATTGCAAGAGGTATTAACTATGCAACAGCATTAGAAGGTGCATTGAAATTGAAAGAAATTAGTTATATCAACGCAACTGGTTATCCTGCTGGTGAATTAAAACATGGTCCGATTGCAATGTTAGATGAAACTTTACCAGTATTATCAATTATGATGAAAGGTAAAGTCTTTGAAAAAATTCTTTCAAATAGTGAAGAAGCAAAAGCTAGAAACGCAAGAATGATTGCTTTAACAAATTCTACTGATGAAAAATTAGATGAATTATTTGATGATATTTTAAGAGTACCTGATACTGATGAATATTTATCACCAATTTTGGCAATTATTCCATTACAGTTGTTAGCATATTACATTGCTGAATTCTTAGGTAAAGATGTTGACCAACCTAGAAACTTGGCAAAATCTGTAACCGTTGAATAAGGAACTTTTTACAAAAAATATTTAAGGTAATATCTTTTTAAGGTATTACCTTTTTTAAGGAAAACAGGCATGGAAATCGTTTCAAAGATAATAAATATTAAAAATAATGGTAATCCGACATCTGAACATATCGAACAAGAATTAAAAAATACCGGTATTATTCCTTTAAGATGGGCAATTGTAAAGATTAGCAAAGATTTTTTTACTATAAATACTGCTTATGATAAAATTACATTGAAATAATGTGTGTACAATTAACACTAAAAACTAAAATTACTACAATGGAACTTAATAACCAAGCAGGAAAGAAGGTTTTAATGAACGGTGTCGTTATGGAAAAGGAATCAACCATGAACAACTCGATAGATAATGCAAAAAGCGTATTTGATATTTCAGATATTAAAGATATTAACTTAGCAGAACAAGGTAAAAATAACATTGAATGGGCATTTAAAAATATGCCTGTTTTGATGAAAATAAAAGAAAGATTTGCAAAAGAAAGACCTTTTGAAGGTTTGAAATTGTCTGCTCGTGTACATATTACAAAAGAATCTGCTGCTTTATGTACAGTTATGCAAGCAGGTGGTGCTGATACAGTTTTAATTGCATCAAATCCATTGTCTACTCAAGATGACGTTGCAGCAGCATTAGTTAAATATTGGGGTATTCCTGTTTTAGGTTATGCTGGAGAACCTGCTGATGTTTATCGTACACATTTAAGAGATGCTATGAATCATAATCCTGATTTGGTTATTGATGATGGTTGTGATTTGGTTGCTGCTATCCATTCAGAACGTCCTGATATTGCAGCAAAATTGATTGGTTCAACGGAAGAAACAACTACAGGTATTATTAGATTAGAAGCTTTGGAAGCACAAGGTAAATTATCATTCCCTGCAGTTGGTGTAAATACAAGTTTAACAAAACACTTATATGATAACAGATATGGTACTGGTCAAAGTGCTTTAGATGGTATTATGAGAGCAGCTAATGTTCTTATTGCTGGTAAAACTGTTGTTATATCAGGTTATGGTTGGTGTGGTAAAGGCTGTGCATCAAGAGCAAAAGCGTTTGGTGCAAATGTTATTGTTTGTGAAGTAGATGCTCTAAAAGCATTAGAAGCAGCAATGGAAGGTTACAAAGTTATGCCAATCGCTGAAGCAGCAAAAGTCGGTGATATATTCTTAACAGTGACTGGTGATAAACACGTTATTGATGTTAAACATATTATGGATATGAAAGATGGTGCAATGGTTTCTAATGCTGGACATTTTGACCATGAAGTTAATGTTCCAGAATTAAAAGAACATACTGTTGAAATAAATAGAATAAGACCATTCTTAGATGAATATAAGTTAGAAAACGGTAAATCTATTTATGTATTAGCAGAGGGTAGATTAGTTAATCTTGTTGCCGCAGAAGGCCACCCTGCTAGTGTTATGGATATGAGTTTTGCAAACCAAGCATTGGGGATGGAATTCATCGTTAAAAATCGTGGTAAATTGGAAAATAAATTATATACTTTACCAAGAGAAGTTGATGAAAAAATTGCAAAATTAAAACTTGATTCTATGGGAATTGAAATTGATACTCTTACAGCTGAACAAGAAGAATATTTGAATAGTTGGAAGTAGTAATAATAAATTTATAATAAAAAGAGGACTTTTCAGTCCTCTTTTTTATTTTTTATATACGGTAGAACAATTGCCTTGTCCGTTATAGCCAACCCAAGGATAATAATATCCTCTGCGTTGTTTGCCAAACAATGTAGCAGATTTTGTTTGTGTGTTATAAATTATTCTTTCAGTTCTATCTTCTTGTCTAAGATGAATAGTTAAAATTCCTTTTTCATATTCAGAAATGATGAGTCTATGATTTTTATCATAAACTTTTTTTATTGCATTGTTAAAATAGAAATAACGTTTTATTTCCATTGGTTCGCTAACAATTTCTGGTAATCTTATTACTGTTTGTATGGTGCAATTGACATAATTTTCACCATTCGCACAGTATGCCAGACTTACACAAGTTAATATAAATAGAAGTGTTATAAAAATCTTTTTCATAATAG
>JBNMJS010000086.1:0-6914 GCA_050873965.1 Cyanobacteriota bacterium
TATATCCTAAGTATATACAATGTTTCAGAGTGTAACGAAGTTAAATAAAAAAGTCAATTTTTGAAAAAGAAAAAACTTTATATAAGTACGGGAATTAAAATTTAATAAGTTGAAATCGAGGATGAATAGTCTGAGTAATTAAACGATACGGGACTAAAAACAAAATTTCTTTTTATACTCTCTCTTAATATCCTCGTGTTTATTTAATGTTTGCCACAATCGGCAAACTTTTTTTTTGTATGTAAAAAATATTTTGTTATTTATGTTATCTTTCTAATTTGTTAAATTATTATTTTTATTTTCTTTTTGAATTATTTTATTAGTGACATATAGATACTTCGGCTAAAGCCTCAGTATGACGTCATTTTCGTCATTCTGAGCGAAGCGAAGAATCTGTTTTATAGATATTGAAATAAAATCAAAATGTTATTTAATAGTCATGCTGAATTTATTTCAGCATTTATTTGAAATGAGATTCCGAAACAAGTTCGCAATGACGGTAAACGAAATATAACAAATATCACGTAACTAAAAATCGGCAATAGCGATGTGAACCGAGAATGTTAATGAAACATAATGTCTATTATTGGTTTATAGCGAATTATGTTAACTTATGTAACAAAAATAATAAAAACTGAAATTAGATAAAGTTTATATACTTTATATATATGTAAGCGATGAGCAAACAATAAATAAACGAGAGGACGAGAGAGAAAATGTCAGTATTAAATACATACGACATAAATGCCAAAGCAAACGAAATATCTGAAGAGTTAAAAAAGATTGACGATTCAGGTGACAAATCAGCGATATTGTTTGAAGAAATGCGAATAATGGCAATGAACAATATGCAGCGATTTAACTTAGGTTTAAAAAAATAACTTAACTTAACTCAACTTAATTCCCACTAACTTAGTTTAGCGTCTGATTTTACTCAGTCGCTTTTTTTTGCTTAAAATTTATTTGATTATAAATTTTCACCTCTCAATTTCGTCATCTTGAGCAATATATTTTACAAATTTTATGTAACCGTATAAATACTAGCGAAAGATCTATAAAATAGATTTAATTTGTTAAATTATTACTTTCATTTTCTTGTGCCGACAAGAAAATGAAACAAAAGAAACTCCTGACCTGAACTTCATTCACACATCATTTGTAATTATTCTGCATAGAGTTTCGGAACTCGTGAATTTACAGATATTTTTAATATGCTAGTAAATTCACTCAAACACCTCAACATAGAGCAGAATAAAACAATGATGGTTCATTATGTTAAGGTCGAATTTTACTTATCACTTGTTAAATCACGTCATTACGAGGAGTGAAACGACGAAGTATCTCAGTATAGAATTATTATTTTAAATAATAGATTCTTCGCTACGCTCAGAATGACGAAAATAGTGTCATACTGAGGCTTTAGCCGAAGTATCTTTTATTGGTACATTTTATGTACTCCACTAATATACAAACAATGAAAACTTCGATCAAACAAATTCAACTTATCATATTATTGTTGGGCAAGTATGCCCAACCTACATTTTCTCAGGCAGAGTTTGACTTATAATTTCTCAAATATTTAATTGCTATATTAAACATATAGTTTGATATTTTTTTCTAAAAAATACTTAAAATAATAATATGAAACACATAATCAAGAATGCTTATTAAGCAACAAAAAAGAGCGAAACTTTCGTTTCGCCCTTTTGTATATATAAACGTAAATTATACGTTTAACAACTTTTTAGATTGTTCAAGTTGTAGAGTTCTTGTTGTAATGTCACAAACAGAACTTGGTCCGAAGTATTGGATTGCTCCTGGGAATAAGTATCTGTCGTTCATTGCCCAATCTTCTCTATTTTCTTCTAATTGTTTGAATACAGGTCCATCAAGTTCAACTAATGCCTTTTTGATTACAGGTTTCATTTCACCGTGACGTCTTTCCATATTCATCATCATTGTTAATGGAACACCACCGGCAATCCATTCAGAAGCAGGTGCTGTCAAGTTTCTAACTGATGATAAGTATCCTGTTAAACCAAAGCTAATCAATGCAAATGCGTTGAAACCTAATGAATAACAGTAATCTGCATCAAAGTTTGAAGGGAATGCACAACGTCCTTCGTAACCGAAGAAGTGAGATTGTGCTGAGAATTTACCAGAATATTTTCCTTCAGCTTTTAATGTTTTTAATTTTTCTTCAATCATAGAGATTAACAATTTTTCAGTTTCGATTTTTGAAACTTGAACGTTACCGTGTGGATCTCTATCCATCAACAATTGAGATTTAATCAATGTTGGTAATGATGAGAATACTTTAGCATTTTCGCTAGATAATGTATTTTCAATGATTGAGAATTTTTCAGATTGAGATGCTGATGTGTATTTAGCATCTTTTTCTAATGAACTCATAATATCGTTCAAGTTAGCAATCATAGCACCCATTTCAGGAATAAATTCGATTAAACCTTCAGGGATTACTGCGATACCAAAGTTTTTATGATTTTCAGAACGTTTTACAATGATGTCTGTCATGTAATCAATAATTGATGATAATGACATTTTCTTTGATTCAACTTCTTCTGAAATTAAAGTGATGTTTGGTTGAGTTTGCAAAGCAGCTTCCAAAGCTACGTGAGAAGCACTTCTACCCATGATTTTGATAAAGTGCCAATATTTCTTAGCTGAGTTAGCATCTCTTTGAATGTTACCAATAAGTTCACCATAAGTTTTTGTTGCTGTATCGAAACCGAATGAAATTTCGATTTGTTCGTTTTTAAGGTCACCATCAATAGTTTTTGGACAACCGATAACTTGAATATCTGCATTGTTTGCAACAAACCATTCTGCTAATAATGCTGCGTTTGTGTTTGAATCATCACCACCGATGATAACAACTGCAGAAATGTTTAATTTTTTACATACAGCAAGTGATTTTTCAAATTGTTCTTCTGTTTCTAATTTTGTTCTACCAGAACCGATAATATCGAAACCACCAGTGTTTCTGTAAGCATCAATGAATTTGTCGTCAAATTCAACATATTCACCTTCAATGATACCACTTGGACCACCTAAGAAACCATATAATTTGTTAGATGGGTTTGCTTGTTTAAGAGCATCATATAAACCAGCAATAACGTTGTGTCCACCAGGAGCTTGTCCACCTGATAGGATAACACCAACGTTTCTTTGTTCTAAAGATTTTGAATCTGAAGAAGTTTTGAATGTTACGGTTGGTTTTCCGTATGTATTTTTAAATAATTCTTTGATTTCAGCCTGATTAGCTACTGATTCTGTTGCAGAACCTTCGTTGATTGCTAATTTGTTGATACCTTCTGATAATGATGAAGGTAATTTAGGCTGATATTTTAATCTTTCAACTTGTAATGGTGATAAATTTGTCATTTTCGCCTTCCTTTTTATTTCTACTGGTGGGCATTTCCCACATCACAAGTACATTATACTATCAACATGAAAAATGCAAAATTATTTTTAATAAGGTTTTGATACAGAGTTTGCTATGTTTACTTAACAACAGTTTACTATTCACTTGTTATTAAAGTATGTTTGTAATATCATACTGCATGGTTACACTGGTCGATAGGCTTTGCCCTAGTCTTAACATAAGATGGAGCAGTATAGCCCGTAGTACAATACATTTAATATAAGGAGAAATGCTATGGCAGTAGCATCATTAGTAGAATTATTAGAAGCAGGCGTTCACTTCGGACACCAAACAAGACATTGGAACCCAAAAATGAGACCATATATCTATGGTGCAAGAAATGGTATCTATGTTTTAGATTTAAGAAAAACTACAGATTTGTTGGATAAAGCATACGAAGTTGTTAGAGATTTCGCTGCAAAGAACAAAAACGTTTTATTCGTTGGTACTAAAAAACAAGCATCTGAAGTAGTTGCTGAAGAAGCAAAAAGAGCTGGTGCATACTACATCAACAGAAGATGGTTAGGTGGTATGCTTACTAACTTTGATACAATCAGAGCAAGAGTTAACAAACTTAGAGAATTAGAAGACTTTATCGCTAGCGGTCATGTTGAAAAATTACCTAAGAAAGAACAAGCTCAATTGAACAGACAATTAGCAAAATTAAGCAAAACATTAGGTGGTATTAAAGATATGAGAGGTCTTCCTGATGTTATATTCGTTGTTGACCAAAAGAAAGAAGCAATTGCTATTGCTGAAGCAAACAAATTAAACATTCCTGTTATTTGTTTAGCTGATACAGATGCTAACCCAGATAACATTAATTACGTTATCGCTGGTAACGACGATGCTATTCGTTCAGTAAAATTAATCACTTCAAAATTAGCAGATGCTGTTCTTGAAGGTAAAGAATTAAGAGCTGCTAAGGCTAACGAAGCTAAGAAAATTGAATCTATTAAACCTGAAGATGCAGGTGTTAAAGCTGAAGAAACAGCTAACGTATAGTTATGACTTTTAAGAACGCAAGGGCATTATTATTCTGCCTACTTGCGTTCTTTTAAATAATATAAAGAAGGAGAAACCTAAATGAATATTACAGCTACAATGGTTAAAGAACTTCGTGACAAGACTGGTGCTGGCATGATGGCTGCTAAAAAAGCTCTTGTTGAAGTTGATGGCGATATGGAAAAAGCAATGGAAGTACTTCGTCAAAAAGGTATTGCATCTGCTGAAAAGAAAATGGGTAGAATTGCTGCTGAAGGTAGAGTTGCATCTTATGTTGACGATACTTGTGGTGCTATGATTGAACTTAATTGTGAAACAGACTTCGTTGCTAAGAATGCAGAATTTGTTGAATTAGCAAATGGTCTTGCTGAAATGGTTGCTAAATCAAATCCAGCTGACGTTGCTGCTTTAGAAGCATTAGATTGCCCAAAATGTGGTAAACCAATCTCTGAAGTATTAAAAGAAAAAATCGCTTCAATTGGTGAAAAAATTACTATCAGAAGATTCGTTCGTTACGAAGGTAATGTTGCAACATATATTCATAACGGCAAAATTGGTGTTTTATTAGAAACATCTGCTAAGAATGAAGAAATCGCTAAAGATATTTGTTTACACATTGCATCTTCTGCTCCAGAATTCGTTTCAAGAAACGAAATTCCTGCTTCAGTTATTGAAGATGAAAAGAGAATTGAAATGGGTAAAGAAGATTTAGCTAAGAAACCTGAACAAATCAGAGCTAAAATCGTTGAAGGTCGTGTTAACAAGTTAATGGCTCAAAAATGTCTATTAGAACAACCATTCGTTAAAAACCCAGAAGAAACAATTGAACAATTAGTTTCTGGCAAATTAGAAGTTGTTAAGTTTGATAGATTTGTTCTTGGTGAAGGTCTTGAAAAACGTAGTGATAACTTTGCAGAAGAAGTTATGGGACAATTAAACGGTTAATATAATATGTATTAATATAGTAAAGAGGAACGAGTATTATTTATGCTCGTTCTTTTTTGTTGTTTAAAATTTACGTTAAAAAAAGTTAACAAATTCTTACCATGATAGCAAATATTATTTTGTAGGTATATTTATATTAGCAAGTGTAATTGTGTTTTCAAAATCCTATGGAGATGAAAAATGCCAGAAATTGTTGGAAAACCTATATTTCAGTATTTTAATAATCCTCAAAGTGTAAATATTGCAAATAAGACTTTTAAACATGTATCATTGCGTGATACTCGCAATTATATGCAAGATAACAAGATGCATTCTGTTAGTTATTTGACAACAGATAAAGCAAAATATTCTGTATATGAAACAGATGGGCAACTTTCAAAAGTTTTTAAAACTTATAATAACCCAGTTGAGCGTAAGTTCGGTGATAGAGTGTTTAAGAATATTGTATCATCTGTTGTTGATGAAAATGGTGTAAAAACTTATAATAATATAAATAGAGGTTATACAATAACAAAGATTAGTGTTGATAAGTCTGGAAAGGTTTTAAATATAGATGATCCATTTGAGGTAAAATTAGTTAATAAATTAAAGAAATTTATTAGAAAAATTGCTAAAAAAATATAATTATTGAAGTCCTTGCTATGATTAGTAAGGGCTTTAAGTTTACACAATGTTAAATTGTTGATATTTTTTTTTAAATATGTATAATGTATGTGAATGGTGTTACAAGAGAGAGTATGTAGAAAGGATATTATTCTATGAAAAATCAATTAAAAGTTTTATCAGTTGCTGCATTAGCTTTAGGTTTAGGTTTTGGTATCAGCATGTCTGCTACTACTGCTGCTACTGGTTCTTCAATTGCTGTTGTTGATGTTGCACAAGTTATCAATAACAATAGCCAAGTAAAAGCTTTAAAAGAAAAACAAGAAAAGAAATCAGAAGCTTTAAAAAGTTGGGTTGAATCTGCAAGAGCAGATGTTGAAAAACAAACAACAGATGCTGCTAAAGAATCTTTAACTCAAAAATATAACAAAGAATTACAAGCAAAAGTTGATACTCAAAGAAAAGAATTATATGCTGAATCAACAAAAATCGATGCAAAAATCGGTTCTGCTATCGCTAAGAAAGCACAAGCTGATGGATATTCTTTAGTATTAGTTAAAGGTGCTGTATTATACGGTGGTTCTGATATTACTGAAGATATCAAAAAAGTTACTAAGTAGTTTATTATTACTTAATAATTTAAAGAAGAACGGATTTTATCCGTTCTTTTTTTTATGAGTTGATTTGAAGATAAATACAGAATAATTTATAAATAATAGTAATGCTGAATTTCTTTCAGCATTTATTTAAATTTTTAATTTGTTAAATTGTTATGCAACATTTCTTTGATTATATTATTATAACTGTTTTCTTTCTTTCGGAGTTGCGAAGCCCAAAGAAAGAAAACAGTAGAAAAAGAAAGAAAAGGCACGCTAGAGTAGTCACGAAAATATTAGCACTCAACCATTGAAGCGAA
>JBNMJS010000087.1:0-6822 GCA_050873965.1 Cyanobacteriota bacterium
GGTGTTTGAGTGAATTTACTAGCATATTAAAATATTAGTAAATTCACGAGTTCCGAAACAAACGGAGCAGAGGCACGAACGAATGTGAGAGGTGAAAATTTATAATCAAAAACCACGCTTTTTGATTTAAATTTGAACGGTGCCGTTTATTGCGGAGTGCTGGCAATGAAATGAAAGGTCAGGAGTTTCTGCTTGGTTGCCGACGTTAAACGTGCCTACAGGTCTTGGACTACTCCAAGCCCTTTCGCACTCTGTCGGCAATCCGCTTTGTGCAACATTTCTTTGCGGTCAAAGAAATGTTGCGAAACAATTGAACAAATTAAATCTATTTTATAGATCTTTCGCTAATATTTGTATAGTTATATGTAATTTGTACGATTTATTGCTTAAGATGACGATAATGATACATATTGTAAATGTATAAAAATATTAAAAAATTCAAGATAATATATATTTATATAAAAAACATTACGAATGCAGGTCAACAGGGCATAAGCCTTGTAAATTCAATTCAATAATTGCATCTAAAAACTCAATATCATTATCTTTTTTCTGTTTCAAGGAGTCATTAGCAATTTGTAATATTTCTTTTGTTATATCATTTATGCAATGGTTTTTAACTTTTGTTTCTAATGCTAATCTCGGTACATTGTATCTAAATTCTGCAATATCATTGCAACTAAATTGTTTTAATAATTCTTCAGTAGCGATAATTGCATCATTGTTATAAAAAATTCCTTTGTATAATGCCAATAATGAGTACATATATTTTTCATCAACGCAATCGTGATTTCTAATTTCTATAAAGTTTCGAAGTCTAATTTCTGGGAAGAATAAATTCGCATGTAATTTAAAATCTTCAATGGTTGCATCATATCCTTCATAACCACTATTGATAAATTGTTTGAAATTGATACTACCATTTACATTAATATATTTATTATCCCTAACAATGTATATAACAGGTACATTTAAAACAGTTTTAACATAATCTTCAAATTGCATATTTTCTTTGAATTTTGTTGCAAATCCACATCTTTCATTATCTGTATTTAGCCATGCTAACGCTCTGAAACTTTTGTATCCTGTATCCACACCACCTCTGATATTTGAATTCGCATACATTGCAGTTATAAATGGTGAGATTTTGTTTGCAAGGTTGAATTTTCTCATTGCATCTTGTTCATTTTTATAATCAATCCCGACTTGGATACCTGCAGTTTCTCTCATCATTACATCTGATAAGATGCCCCATAGATAATTTGCCATTAATTTATATCTTTTTTTAGGTATGATTTTTATATTTTTATATGTAGTTTTTGGATAAACTCCATAGTTAAATAGTTTGATGTTGTATTTGTCAAAAACTTGTTTGATAGTTTGGTTTATATCATCAATTTTTGTTTGAAAGTCTTGAACTGTTTTTTGTGGTTCTAGGCTTAATTCTATTTGTGAACCAGGTTCTAGTGTAATAGTGTCGTGCAGTTTTTTTAGTCCGATGATTTCTGTATCATCAAGGATATAATCCCAATTATCGACTTTGGCTAACTCTTGTAAAGCATTACATACTCCAGATTCACCGTAATATGAAACAGCAGATTGGTCTGTTTTGTTTATTGGTAATCGCTCGTATTCTAAGCCTAACAGTTCTTCTTCTTTACAACCTTGATAAAATAAATCTGTTAAGTTTGAAAGTGATAGTTTTTCTTTACAATGAGTCATTTCTTCTCCTTAAATTATTATACTTCGGACATTTATTTTCGTATGTTAATTTTTAAGTTAACAAATAAATTAAATAACTGTTTTACCTGTTTGTATTATTTTGTGGAGTAATATAAAAATGAGTAGAATATTTATTGTAATGGTTAGTAAATTTTAGTATAATAATCAAAGTTGGGAGAGATAGAAATTTATGGCTTTTTCTTTTATTCATACGGCAGACATTCATTTGGGACGACCTTTTTCTGATTTATCTATATTGAATGATAAAATGGAGATTTGTAATCAGGCATGTAAGAAGTCTTTTAACAAAATAGTTGATATTGCTATTGAAAAACAGGTTGATTTTGTTCTTGTTGCTGGTGATAGTTTTGATAGTGAAGAACATGATTTATCATCAAAACTGTTGTTTATTAAAAATTTGAAAAAGCTTGCAGATAATGGAATTAAGTCTTATGTAATTTGTGGAAACCACGATCCGATAGAATTATATAAGAAATATAAGAACTATTTTAAATTTAATGATAATTATGATGAAATGATTAACATTATTGGTGTTAATACTGAAAAGAATATAGGTGTATTCAAATATAATGATGAGGTTGTGATTAACGCTATTAGTTTTGAAACAGAATCTGCATCAAATCCAACAGAATTATTAAAATCATTAGGTAAAGATGATAATGTATTCAATATTGGTTTGATTCATTGTGATTTAGATAGAACAGAATCAAAATATGCCCCTTGTTCTAGAGAGGATTTAAAATGTTTAGATTATGATTATTATGCTTTAGGTCATATTCATATTCCTGACTATAAAGAAAATAATATTGTTTATGCTGGCTCACCTCAAGGTAGAACAAGAAAAGAAACTGATGCTCATGGTTTTTATTATGTTCAAGTTGATAATAAGAAAATTATAAATAAGGAATTTATTGAATCAGATATTGTTCGATTTTTGAAGGTTGATGTTGATTGTTCTGATATAGAAAATTTAGCCGATGTTTTTGATGAAATAATATCTGTTGTTAATTCTAACTGTCAAAATGTTGAAATGAATTTATTTGAAGTTACTTTGACAGGCGTAACAAATGTATATGAGGATTTGATTAAACAAGAAGATTTGTTATCTGAATTTATAAAATCTTGTGGTGATAATGAACGAAATAATGTTGCAGTTTATTCAATCGTTAATGGAACAAAACCAAATGTTGATATTGATGAATTGATGGAAGATAAAGGGGTTATCGGAATTATTACTAAAAGTTTTTCAGAAAAATCAGCGATTGATATTGAACAAGTTTATGATGAAATTGTTGGATTACATGAATCTATTTATAAACATTTGAATTTAGAACCTGATGTAAAAAAAGAATTGATTGAGAACTTGGTCGATAATAAAGAAAATTTATTAGAAAAGGCTTCTAATGAAGCAGTAACTATGTGTAAAGAGATATATAATTTAGAGGTTTAATGTGTCGTTTGAAATAAAAGAAGTACAAATAGATAGTTATAATGATACTCATAACAAATTGATTAACAGTTTCGCTGATGGATTGAATATAATATGTGGTCCAAATGAGATTGGAAAATCTACTTTGATGACATTTATTAAAAATGTTTTTGTAAGAAACAAAACAGATGCCAAAGGTTACATCAAATGTGATGTTGATGGTGATGATGTAACATTACGAGTTGAAAGAAATAAATTCAAAGATAATGATAAATATATTAGTAAAATAACTTCTAATGAATATAATACTGGTTTTTTGATTGATTTAGATGATTTGTTTTGGGCAAAATCTAGTGATTCAGAAGAATTGATTAATGTAATAAAGGATTCATCAGGTAATGCTGTAAATAAAAAACAAGTGGAATATCATGAATATTTGTATGGGAAAAAACAACCATTTAATCTTACAAATTCAAATAAAGCATCAAAGTCTTTTACTTCTCAATTTGCAAAATTAAAAGAAATTGAAACGAAAATTAAAGACTTACAGTCAAAAGAAGATGAATATAACAAAGTATGTTTTGATATTGAACAGGTAGAAAAAGAAATTTCTAGTAAAAAGAAATATTATTCATATATGAATTTGTTGTTGGAAAAAAACAGACTTGAAACAAGTTCAAAACAAGTTGTTATTAATTCAAAAATATTAGAGCATAAAGTCGAATTTGATAATATTCGTGAAATATTAGGAGCATTAAATTCTGCTAAATCGAAAGAAAATGATTTAGAAGTAAAGAAAAATATTTGTTCTGAAAAATATAATGAAAAGATTGAAGCATTGAATAAAATAGAAAATTTTGATGTAGAAACGATAAAGAAATTTGTTTTGAATATTGAAGATTTAAAAGAGTCAAAAAGAATTCTTGATAATGAAATGTCTGTAAATCAACAAATAACTATATTAAAAAATGAAGTTTCAAAATTAGAAAATGATATTAATGATTTAAATATTCAGAAAAATGAATTACAAACAAAGTTAGATGGATTAAAAATTGATGTTTTTGAAGATTATCAGAAAGATAAGGAACTGTTAAATAGTTATCGTGAAAATTATTCTAAGTTATTAGAAAAATATAAGAATCTTGAAAATGAAAAGAAACAAGCGAAGTTAAATAATTCTAATATGATAACAATATTATTTTCTATTCTATTTTGTTTTAGTATTCTTGGATTATTGATATTAAGTAGTGTTCAATCCAAAATTATTTTAGCAATATTGGGTTGCGTTTCTTTGTTTGGGCTTGTTAAAAGTGTGAATTCTGTACTCAAATTGAATAAGAATATTGCTAAAGAAGATTGTCAAACAGAATTAGATAAGAGTAAAAAGTGTATTCAAACAGTTCTAGAACGCCATAGTTTTGTTATAGATGAAAATGGTGATTTTGTAACTGTTGTTAATTCTGTTATACAAATAATGACTCAGAAAATATCTGAATATAAAAATATTTCAGACAAAATTTCGGATACAAATTGTGGTATCCAAAAATTGTTAAATAATAAAGTAAAACAAAGTGAGTTGTTGTCAAAATATGAAAAAGATTTAGACACTTTGTTAGAAAAGAAAAAAGAATTAACGCAAAAATTATCAATAAAAGATTTAGAAAATTTTGCTGAAATGTATGAGTATATTAAGGATATTCAAAATTTGTCTAATGAATTAGATAGTATAAATAAAGAGTTAGATAATACGGAAATATTAAAAGCAGAATTTGTTCAAAAAGTTAATGAATTTATTAAAAAGACTGAGTTAGACAATGTTCCAAATATAAATAAGTATGATGATTTTGAAAATATTTTATCTTCTATAAATAAGACAATAGAAACGAATTTAGAAAATAATCGTATTAAGCAAGAATATGTATTACAGTTAGAAAATTTGAATAATGAATTGGATACGTATTCAGGCGATATACAAGATGAAATTGTAAATGCTGATGAAGAAATTATTTTAACCATTAAAAAAGAATTAGATGAATTGACAGAATTAAAAGGTCGCTTATTAAATAGTAAAGAAAATTTGGAGAATGTTTCAGGTTTGATTAATCTTCAAAATGAGAAAATGGCTGAGATAAATAAGTTAAAATTACAAATGAATAATATTTTTGTTAAACAAATTGTTTATAATGTGATAAAAAAATCGAAAGATAAGTTTAATGAAATTCAACCTAATTTGGTTAGTGCTAAAAAGTTTTTATCAAAGATTACTTGTGGCAAATATGATGAAATTGATTTTGAGAAAAAGTGTATTAGTGGTAAAAATGCACCAGAAAAAAGTTGGGATGATTTAAGCAGAGGAACGAAGGAGCAATTGTATTTAGCATTACGTTTGGGGTATGCTGAGAATTTTTCAAAGGATAAGGATGGTAATCCAAATGGTTTACCGGAATTACCATTGATTATTGATGATGCATTTGTTAATTTCGATATTTTAAGAACGCAGGCATGTATTGAATGTTTGCAAGAGTTTGCGAAAACTCATCAAGTTTTGTATTTCACTTGTCATAAAGAGATGATAGAGCAAATTTTGAAAGATTTAAAGATTAAATGTAATATGATAGAATTGTAATTTTTACATCTCAAAAATGCTCGATATTATTGGTTTTATCTAATTTGTAACAAATGTAACAAACTGGTAAATAATAAGCAATTTTATAATAAAAAATAACTTTATCATGATGTAAGGTTAGTTATATAAAGTTTATTATTATAAGGTGTATTTAACATGGTAAGTGGTGTTACAAATTTATTATCGACAGCAAAACGATATAGCGGATATGGTGCCAATTTTATTTTAGGAACAGGTTCAAATACGATTGGAGAACATGTTCAAAATGCTGTTAAGAATAGAAAAGCAACAGGTACAAGTTTTGGTCAATCTGTGTTTGATGGTTTTAGTAGAGGTGTAAAAGCGTCTAATGCAGAAGTCGCAAAAACTGGATTTTGGACTGGAATAAGAAAATCATTTACATCAATGCCACATAATATGGCTGAAGGGTGGAGAAATGCAAATGTTGCTGATAAAAAAGGTATAAGTAAGTATTTATCAAAATTGGGTGGTTCTTTAAAACCAATAGGTAAAGTAATGCCGTTTGCATTTAACGCATTAGCATTGTTATCATCTGTACCAAGTATAATGGAACGTGTTCAAGATGAAGGTATATTTGGTGGTATTAAAGAAGCAGGCAAAGCAATCGGTAAAATGGGTATGTATGCATTAGGTTCTGCTTTGGGTGCTGCTTTTGGTGGTGTTGGTGCATTTGCCGGTGCTGCAGCGGCTGGCATGTTAACCGATGTTGTATTTGGCAAGGATTATACCGTAGCAAAGGATGAAAAGATTGCAAAACAACAAGAGATTTTGGAAAAAATGCAACAAAATCCTTATAATGCAAATCAAAATGTTGGATTAAATTATACTGCATAAATAAAAAATATTGATTTTATAAAAGGTATATATCCTAAGTATATACAATGTTTCAGAGTGTAACGAAGTTAAATAAAAAAGTCAATTTTTGAAAAAGAAAAAACTTTATATAAGTACGGGAATTAAAATTTAATAAGTTGAAATCGAGGATGAATAGTCTGAGTAATTA
>JBNMJS010000088.1:0-6736 GCA_050873965.1 Cyanobacteriota bacterium
AGTTATTCGCTTAAATGGTTGAGTGCTAATATTTTCATGACTACTCTAGCGTGCCTTTTCTTTCTTTTTCTACTGTTTTCTTTCTTTGGGCTTCGCAACTCCGAAAGAAAGAAAACAGTTAAAATAAAATAATCAAAAAAATGTTGTGAAATGATTTAACAAATTAAAATTTTAAAGAGATCCCGAAACAAGTTCGGAATTGTATATGTTACATAATTCGGTGACAAAATTACTATAAAAAATTTAAATAATAAAAATAATAATATTTATAATTTTTATAAAAATTATAAATCAAACCTACTATAAATCCCATTCATAACTAACGTTGACTTCTTAAAAAATATAATTATAAACAGAGTAGGACTCATCTAAACAGATGAAAAAAAGACAAATGTCCTAATGATGTGAGTAGAAGTTCCGATATATATAAAAACGGTTTAACTAACGAGAGAGGTAAAAATGAAAATAAGCACAGGTATCAGGTATTGTGAACCAGGTATAAGATCCTCAATCAGAGCAATGCAAGTATCAAATGAGTTGCTTGGCATTACCAACGAGAATGTTACTGGATTTGATAAAGTTGGTTATCAAAGAAAACAGGCCGTTGTTTCATCTTTCACAGAATTTTTAGGTGTACACGGTATATCAACAAACGTTGACGAACAAGTTGGACGTATTCAAGTTTCAGAACGACCTCTTGATATTGCAATAGCAACAAAAGGTTATTTTCAAATAAATACTCCTCAAGGTGTTAAGTTAACACGTGACGGTAGATTTAAATTGGATAAAGATGGTTATCTATTATCATTAGAAGATGGTAATGTTCTTTCTGATAGTGGCGTACCTATCAAACTTCCATTTGTTCCAAGTGATTTGAAGAATATTCAAGTTGATAGAAAAGGTAGAGTAAGTGTCTTTAACAAAGATACTAGAAAACTACAATATGTAGCAACAATGGGTGTTGTTGATTCATCTGGTATGGCAGTAATGAAACCAGATGTAAAGCAAGGCTATAATGAATATTCAAACGTTTCTTTGCAGAATGAATTTTTAGCAGTAATGCCTACAATTAGAGCATTTGAAGCGAATAGACAAATTTTCATTATGCAAAATACAAATACTCAAAAGGCGATAAGCCAATTGGGTTCAGCATCATAGGAGGGTTCTTATCATGATGTTTAATGCACAGGCTATTGTAAGAAAAAGTATAAACAATGCCACAACACAATTTGATAAACTAGGTTATGTAGGTAACGACTTAGCAAACTATAATACTTACGGTTATAAATCTGTAAGATTTGAACAAATGCTAAGAGAAGATGGCTATATTGCTGGTGCACAAAGAACAGATTGTTCACAAGGTTCAGTTAGAATTACTGAAAATCCTTATGATGTTGCTATTGAAGGTGCAGGATACATTCCTGTAACATCAGAGGATGGAGAAGTTCAATATACAAGAGATGGTTCTTTTGTAAAAGGTAAAGATGGTTATCTTTATACAAAAGATGGTTGGTTAGTAGGTGGTGGTATCAAACTACCTGCAAACAATTATAAGTTTACAATTAATCCAAATGGAGATGTATATACATACGATGAGGCTGGTTCATTACCAAAACGTGTAGGTACAATTCCACTTGTTGGATTTGCTAACCCTGAAAGATTAGAACAGGGTGTAAACAACAAAATGGTGGCAACAGATGATTCAGGTCAACCTGAACTTATTTCAAATCACCGCTCATTCAGACAGAACGCAATAGAAACATCAAATGTTAATATCTATGCTTCTGTTAATGAAATGCTTAGATTGAACGCATCAATGATTGCGAGTATGCGTTTATTGAAAGTAGCTGATGATATGTACAACAAAGGTATAAACATCAGAGAATAATAAAACTGGAGGGTTTAACTAATGGGTTTTGCAGCTTTAGGTTGTGTAGGAAAAACCTCACTAATGATGGATTTAATAGCACAAAGACAGAGAGCACTTGGTTCTAACTTGGCGAATGTAGATACACCGGGCTATGTTAGACGTGATATTGATTTTAGTCAATATTTAGGTGGTTCTACTGCAGCACTAGAAACAAAATTAGCACAAAAAATTGGTCCATCACCAATGTTTGATTATGAACAAAATGTTGAAATCAATCCTGCTGATGAATTGACTGAAATGCAAAAGAACTCAATTCTTTACACAATGGCAACAAGAAGAATGTCAAACATAATAACACAGATGAAAACAGTAATTAACGTAGGAAAGTAGGCATATCATGGGTATAATGGAATCAATTGATATAGGAGCAAACGCCCTAAAAGCACATGGTTTGAGAATGGATATTCACGCAAAGAACATTGCGAATATTGATACCCCAAATTATGTTAGAAAAATTCCTATCTTAAATGCAACAGAAGATCTTTCATTTAGAGGTGTTCTTACACAGATGAAAAATGATGTGTTTGGAACAGGTACACTTCCATATTTGCAAGGTGGTGTAGTATTCAACGGTGTTGTTGAAGATCCAACAATGGGTGAAAGATTATACATGCCAGGTCACCCTGATGCAGATGCAAACGGATATATTCGTTCATCAAACGTAAATGCTATGGTTGATATGGCAGATGCTGTTATGGCACAAAGGGCTTATGAAGCCAACCTTGCTGTTATCAATATTACAAAAGCAATGGCTTCAAGAGCAACAGAAATTGGAAAATAATAACTAAACGATAGACTCAAAAATATACATTTAACGCACAAGGTGGCGTGTGAGAAAATTATTTTGGAAAAATGAAATCAAACCGTTTTTTGGTCAAGTACCCCCTACTTGACCTTTTTATTTTTATATATTTATATCTATTGCTGATGAATTAAATTTAGTTTCTGTAGTATCTTGAACAAATTTTGATTCAATGTCATTTTTCTTTAATAATTGTGAAATAAAATTGTCTGCTTCTCTGTCTTTTCCGACAAGAACAACTTCATTCTTTCTAACTCCAACTCCAACTTGTGATGAATTGATTTTGTTTCTTATAGCGTTTACTGATTTATTACCAAAACCTTGTGGTTCAAAACATGGTGATACTGAATCTAAAACCTTTGCTACTGGTATTTTTTTCATTGGAATATATGTTGATGAAAAGTTTGTATTAGAATAATTTGTATTCATGGTTATTTCTCCTAGTTATTGACTAAATAACCAAACAAAATATTTTTTGCTAATTGTGATACTTAACATCAAATTTAAGTTTTGAACTATCTTTAATTTTATATTCAACAACTTCGCCATAAGTTGTAGGAAGTATGAATGTTATAACATTATTATCGGCTTTTTTGTCACTATGCATAAGTTGGATTACTTTTTTCTTATTAATAAATAAGAATTTATCTGGTTCATATCCATATATATTCATTAAAGTAAATGCATCATCATAGTATTTTTTATCACAAAATCCATTTTGATATGCGAAATTGAAAACATACATCATACCATATACAACACCTAATCCGTGAGTATATCGTTTGTAGTGGGTTTCTTCTTCTAGTGCATGACCAAAAGTATGACCAAAATTTAAAACCTTTCTAAGTCCACTTTCTTTTTCATCTTGAATAACAACTGATGATTTTAACTCAAGACAAATTTTTATAATTTTATATAAAAATTCATCATCACGCTTTTCATAATCAGAAACATGATTTTTTAAGATTTCAAAAAGGTTGTAAAATTCTTCTCGAATACAATTTTTTTCGATAAAAGCATATTTTAAGATTTCACCAAATCCTGATTTATATTGTTTTTCATCTAATGTTTTTAAGAAATTTAGATTGATATAAACTGCTTTAGGTTGATAAAAAGCACCAACATAATTTTTGCCACTTGGCATGTCGATTGCAGTTTTTCCACCTACAGACGAATCTACGCATGCTAGCAAGGTCGTAGGGACTTGGATAAATTCTATCCCTCTCATATATGATGCTGCAGCGAAACCCGCCATATCGCCTGCCACACCACCACCTATTGCAATGATTACATCTTTTCTTGATAGTTTTAATTTGATGGCTTTGTTTATAATTTTTTCAAAAGTTTTGATAGTTTTTTTGTCTTCACCATCTTTTAAGATAAATAATTCTTTTTTATCAAAATTTAGTTCTTTATTATATAGTTTATAAACTTTTTCTGATATAACAATTAATCTTTTTTGATTTTGTGTAATGCTATCCAATTCTTTTTTTAAATCAGAAATTTTGTCATTATTTATATATATTGGATAATTTTTTGAATTTGTTTCTGGTATATCAACGATTATAGATGGTTCTTTCATGATATTTTCCTTATAATTTCGTCTGTTATTTCATTAAACGATTTGTTTGTTGTATCGATTATAATATTTGCTTTTTTATAGTTGATTTCTCTTTGTTTTAAAAGTTCTTTTAGTTTTTGTTTTGGATTGTCACATAATAATAATGGACGATTACCTTGTTTTTTTATACGGTCATATAAAACATCTGTTGGAGCGTATAAATAAATAACTGTACTTGAATTTAAAAGATATTGTCGATTAAGTTCATTTTCAAATGCTCCACCACCTAAAGAGATGATTTGATTTTGCATTGTTGAAAAATGTTTTATGGTGTCTGTTTCTAGTTGTCTAAAATATTTTTCTGATTTTGTTTCAAATATTTTGGAAATTGTTATACCTTCTTGTTTTTCAATTTGTTCATCAATATCAATAAAAGAAACATTTGGTAATTTTTCTGCAAGCATTTTGCCAACAGAAGTTTTTCCTGCACCCATTAAACCAGTAAGAACAATATTAGGTTTCATAGTGTGCCCTTAATTCTTTTAAACTATCACCACCAAATTTGTCTAAGAATTCATCAACAAGAACGATTGCTACTCTTGCTTCTGCAACAACAGCACATGCAGGAACAGCACAAGTGTCGGAGCGTTCAAAATGAGCCGATGCTTCAGAATTATCTTTAATATCTACTGTTGGTAATGGTGTTTTCATCGTTGGAATAGGTTTCATAGATGCTCTAACAATTAGCGTTTCTCCATTTGTCATGCCACCTTCTATTCCACCAGCATTATTTGTTTTTCTAATAATATTGCCTTGTTCTGTGTAGAATGCATCGTGCATTTCGCTGCCATATAATTCTGAGGCTTTTTTGCCGACACCTATTTCAACAGATTTTATTGCTGGAATACTCATAACAGATTGTGCTAAAAGTCCATCTATCGCTCTGTCATAATGAACATAAGAACCTAAACCTACTGGTAAATTGGTATAAATGACTTCAAATTCACCACCAAGTGTATCACCTTTTGATTTTGCACTGTCAATCTCTGCTTTCATTTTTTCAGAAGTTTCAATGTCAAAACATCTTACTTCTGATTTTTCAGAAAGTTCTTTGATTTGTTCTAAATTTTGTAATATTTTTTTGTTTTCAATACGTCCAATTTTTCTAACAGTTGAAAAACCTTCTATATCAAATTGTTTCAAAATTTGTTTTGCAATGTTGCCAACAGCAACTTCAATTGCAGTTTTTCTAGCACTTGAGCGTTCAAGGACATTTCGTAAATCTGTAAAACCATATTTTACAGAACCTGCATAATCAGCATGACCTGGACGTAGTTTTGTGAAAGATTTTTCTTCAATGATTTGTTTGATGTTTTCGTCTGACAAATCTATTTTGTCTGGAGTCATAACTGTTAACCAGTTTTCATAATCTTTGTTAATGACTTCAATACAAACAGGAGCACCAGTTGTATAGCCGTGTCTTATTCCTGATTTTATCTCAACCTTATCAGATTCTATTTTCATTCTGCCACCACGTCCATAACCTTGTTGGCGACGGAATAAATCATTATTGATTTCTTCAACACTAATAGGAATGCCTGCTGGTATTCCTTCAATAATTGCATTTAAGCATTTGCCATGACTTTCGCCAGACGTCAAAAAACGAAACTTCTTATTCATAAGTTTTATTTTACAATTAATGATGAATAAAATCTAGACTTTAAAACTAATAACCTCTCAAATATGGATTATATGCGTTAGTTGTTTGTTGTTGTTCAGGTACTCTATAGCCATAATATCTTGCTTGTTGAGCAGAGAAAATGTATTGTTTAGGTTGTCGTCCATATCTGTTTGCATAAGGGTTTTGTTGATAGTATTTTGCATAATTTCTAGCAGAACCAGCATAAACACTACCACTACCATTTAGTGAGAATGCATAACAATTTGATATTGATAATAATGCTATAATTAGACCTATTAAGATAAAATATATTTTTTTCATAAATGTATAACCCTCTGATTATTATAATAATGATTTTTTTATGAATATCAAACCGTCAAATGATTGAGATATTTTTAATTTTAAATAATTTGTTGAATTGTTTAATTATTATTTTTATTTTTTTGAATGATTTGGCTAGGAGTAAATATAGATATTTTGGCTAAAGCGCCTTAATATGACGTTATTTCCGTCATTCTGAGCGAAGCGAAGAATCTATTCAATGTTTTCAATTTGTTCAATTTTAATGCCTTGAATTATTGATTTAATTATTTCGCAACATTTCTTTGACCGCAAAGAAACGTTGCACAAAGAAACTCCTGACCTGAACTTCATTCACACATCATTTGTAATTATTCTGCATAGAGTTTCGGAACTCGTGAATTTACAAATATTTTTAATATGCTAGTAAATTCACTTAAACACCTCAACAATGAGCAGAAT
>JBNMJS010000089.1:0-6733 GCA_050873965.1 Cyanobacteriota bacterium
AAATTAAACAACAACACATTTTTTAAAAAATTTTGCTCTTTTAAAAACATATAAATAGATTTTACATATACACATGATATATCTGGATAAAAAATTTCATCATATGTTGTTTCTTTAAAAGAAGATTTTCCATTTAAAAAACTTTCTAGCACACACTTCATATGATTGTTTTTCATATTAAATTCAATATTTTTTATAAGTTTATGTTCTCCTTCTTCAGAAGTATTAAACACAAATCCTTCTTTATATTCTAACATTTCACCATTTATTTTAATTGAATCAATACATAAATAAGTACTACCAATAAAATTAGAGTGATTATAATCATTTCTCGCAATATAAGCATTTTCAGCATAAGAACAATTAATAAATGTAAATATCATGAATAATAACACTAGTATCCTTTTCTTCATAACAAACCTTTCTTTTTTTATCTATTTTTATTACAACATTCCAATTCATTTGAATTTTTATCTTCTATTTTTATTTTTTTATTTCGTATTAAATAAATAACAAAACCAAACAAGATCAGAAATAAAATAATTGATTCTATTGTTATAACAACTCTTAAGTTATGTTCGTACAAATCTCTTTTTATTAATTCATTTTGATGCTTACACATTGATTTTAAATAAACATTCAATAATGTATTAAAATCTTTCTCTGTTAATTTATCAGTATGACTGATATCTATTGTTTTGACAAACTTTTCTCCATAAAAAATATCCATTATACCCGTTGAACATTGATTTTTATCAAAATCAACAATTACATGAAAAATAGCATGCTCATTAGGAGTGCGAGGTTCTATCAATCTTATATCATATTCTACAATATTATTTTTTATTTTTATTGAATCCATATCTATACTTGCTTCAAATGACATATTTTTTACAGTCTCATATGACACCCACACCCAATTCTCAGCAAAAGAACATTTAGCAAATGTAAGTAATGCAAATAATAACAACAAGAACTTTTTCATAATAATCCTTTCATATATCCAATTTAGTACATGTTACATGAAAATCTAATCATGTAAATAGTTCTCATGGCTATATTTTAGCCATTTTTGTAATATCAATCTTACTGTAATATTTATATTACATGAAACAATGCTTATATGGGTATTCGCAAACTTAGAAACGATATAGGACGAAAATTAAAATCATTACGATTAGAAAAAGGACTATCACAAGAAAAATTAGCAGAACACGTAAATATGTCTAGAGAACATATCTCCTGTATAGAACGAGGGAAAAATCTTGCAAGTACAGAAACTCTATACACTCTCGCTCAATTCTTTGAAATAGATATTAAAGACTTCTTTTAAAAGTTATATAAATTAAAATTCAAAAAGGCTCTCATTGTTATGAGAGCCTTTTATATTACTAATACGAATAATTTATTATCCGAAATATTCCATAGTAGAACCAACTTTTGCTGAATCATTTGTTACAGGGTTGATACCTGCATGTGATTTAACATAACTTTTAACTGCTGGAGAAATTTCATTTCTAACAGCAACTTCAACATTTTTTGGTTTTCCAACTGGTGTACAAGGATTAAAATATCCTGCTACTTTTGATGCTGTTTTAGCAGCTTCTTTTGGGTTTACTAATACTGATTCTCTACCAGTTATAAATGATACATTACTCATGCTTCCTCCTTTAGGAATTTTATTTTTACTTTCTCTTACATTTACTTAATAACCATAAATAATTAATTTTGTTAATTAGCATGCAAATTCGTTACAAATGTTAATAGATAAATAACTCACTATTAATTATAACTCAAACAAAGAATCCCGAAACAAAAAATTGAATCGGGACTCCTTAATTATAAAATACGTACTACATACTATTATTAACCACCAAATGTCTTGAAACTACTTTCAACGTTTTTACTTACAACTTTTTGGCATGCTTCCATTTCATTTTGCAACGCACTCTGTTCTGTATTCAATTGCTCTAATTGAAGTTCCAATTGTCTATCCTGTGCTTGCAAAATCTCTGTTTTAGCATTGATATTTGCAACTTCTTTATCATACTGTTCCTGTTTATAATAATACTGGTTCATTGCATCATTATAAGCAGCCTCATCGGTTACAGTTTCAACATTCAAATCATAAACAACTGAATCATCTTCAAACTTAACTGTAGAAAATCTTCCATTACCATCAGTTTCCATCAATGCTTTTTTAACTTCTTCAACCTTAGTTTTTACATACAAGGCATTGTAATATGACAATTTGGACTGTTGACTATCAATACTATTATCAGCGATTGAATTCTTATCATACGCACTCAACAAACTTTCATCTAAATCTGCTGCAGTTGTATAATAAGTCTTGCCGTTCATCTTGAATTGATATAATGAACCATTAATATATTCACCATTATCATCAAAACATTTTTTCAATCTTTCATAAGATACAGAATCATTAGAATTAACCGACATATCTTTCAAAATTTGTTTAATTTCTGTCGAAATAGTCGCATCACTATTATATGTATCTTTATCAAGTTGGGTTAATTCTGAATTACCTACCGCAGTATAATTATCAAATGTAGGAGCATTTGAGGCTGATGTTACTGTAATTTTGTCACCAACTTTTTTATTTGTTAATGATTGTGCAGAAAGATAATTTGTACCATCTGTATAATATACGTTTGTATCTTTCTTTCTAATATCCGTCTTATTTATCAAAGTTTCGTTTGCAGCAACAATATCTTCTTTACAAATATAATTGTTGCCATCTGTATAATATGTTTTATCCTTATCAAACTTTCCGCCATAACTTTGTTTAAGTTCTGAAAATGCCGTAGGATTTTCCATATCTACTTTTCGATAAGTTACAGATGCACCAGTACCTAAACCATTAGCAAAATATTTATAAGTATCATTTGCATCATCATATTGAAAATATCCAGTACCAGAACCTGTCGTAGTTGTTCTATCAAACATATAATCTAATTGTTCTGTAGTATTTACATTAGAAAGTTGGTCAGAACGTCTATATGTCAATGTCAAATCTTTATCATTAATATCTTTTACTTTGAATGTATAAATATCACTATCTTTCAAATAAGTCATTGATTGGATAGTATAATCGTGTTCTTTTTTATCAGAGAAATGGTTTGTTCTTGTCGCTTGGATTTGAGGATCTTTCAAATACTTCCTTTGACCAGTATAAACATTCTCATAATGATAACTTGTAACAACATAGTTAAATTCTTCGTTTGGTGTTCCAAGTTGATAATAACTTTCAAGAACTGATGTATTGATACCATCATTCCAAGAGTATTGCAATTTTGTATAATCACTTGAATTAGGAGGAGTCGGAACTGACATCGTTAACATCTGATTAAATAAATCAGCACTCTGATTAGATAACATCAATCTTTGTTGGTTAATCTGTTGTCCTTCATATTCAACGTTTGTTTTTCTTGCAGACAATGCTAAATATCTAGCCTGCGATGCCGCCATACCCATAGGCTCATCCTTTCATTTAAACAGTTATTTCCATGTCTTTAATGATTTTTATCATTAAGTCAATACCGCAATTATCAATTATAACAACGGTTTCGTCATGTTCTCCGGCTCAACATTCTTAATAACTATTGTGTACGGGGAAATGCCGAATGTACTCAATAACATGTTATCCTTGAATTATAAAGCCTTCAAGTAGTATTAAATGAATGTTTAAACTATAGTATAGACTATTTCATACTAAAGTATGACATTATGAATTTACTTCTTGTTTTCTAAATTGCATATCATACAACAATTTATATTGACCACCGTCAATATTCATCAACTCATCATGAGTACCAAGTTCAACTAAATGCCCCTCATTAATTACGGCTATTCTATGAGCATTTTGAATTGTAGATAATCTGTGAGCAATTACAAATACGGTTTTATTCTTAATTAAGTTATCTAATGCCCTTTGAACTACTGCTTCTGATTTATTATCCAAAGCACTTGTTGCTTCATCAAGAATTACAATAGGTGATTTTCTAACCATAGCACGAGCAATCGCAACTCTTTGACGTTGACCACCTGACAAAGTTGTACCTCTCTCACCTAGTTCTGTATCTAAACCATCTGGCAAATCTGCAATAACTTCTTGTAAATGTGCAGATTCAATTGCATCCATAAGATCTTCTTCTGTCGCATCTGGATTACCCATCAATATATTTTCACGAATTGTACCGGTAAATAAGAAATTATCCTGAAATACCATAGAGATATTTTTTCTTAATGAATCAAGTGAAAACTCTCTTATATCAGTACCATCAATTTTTATTGCACCACTCTTTATATTGTAAAATCTTGGTATTAAATTTATTAATGTAGATTTTCCACCACCAGAATTACCGACAATAGCGATAGTTTCATTTTTATTAACAGTTAAATTTATATCATTTAATACTAGTTGATTTTCAACGTATTCAAAATCGACATGTTCAAATGTAATATTAGAATTAAATCCTTTAAGAACTTTTGGAGATTCTACTTCTACAATATCAGAACTTAAATCAAATAATTCAAATACTCTACCCATTGCAACAAAAATAGTTTGAATACTTGTAAGAGTATTACCTAGTGTCTTAACAGGTTTATAAAGAAGTAACAATGAAGTTACAAATGAAGCAAATGAACCTGCTGTCATCTGTCCAGAAGTAATCAGATGAGTACCATAACCTAACACTGTTGCAATACCAATTGATGCAATTGTGTACATCAATGGACTCATCCAAGCAGTACGTTTTGTTAATGACATATTTACACGAAAACTTTCATGAATTTGTTCATTAAAAGATTTTTCTTGTCTTTCTTGCAATTGATATGCTGCTATTACTTTATTACCACTGTATGTTTCATTAATATCTGTTGTTAAATTTCCACTAATAACCATATTTTTATTAGAAGCAGCTTTGATTCTCTTTCTAATCAATGCCACAGGAATAAATGCTACACAAAGAACTAACACACCTATAATAGCGAGTTTCCAAGAACTATATAACATAACAGCAATAAGTCCTGCTGCACCAAAGAAACTAGTTGTAAAAACTTTTATTTTTTCAACAATCCCACTTGATGCAGTTTGTGGGTCGTTCATATATCTTGAAATAACAATCCCTGATGGGTTTTCATCATAAAACTGAGGATTCATATATACAAGTTTATGAAACAAATCAATCTTAACATCATTAGTAATCTTTTGACTTGTCCAAGCAGATATATAATCATTAAGATATCTCATAACACCTTGAAAAGCAGCAAACAAAACAACACCAAATGGTATAATTGCTGCCAACATCATGTAAGATATAGAATATGTTTTTCCAAAAATATGAAATATCCAATCATGTTGACCAACAACATAATCCATAAATGGTTTTAATGCAAATGCTGTAACACCGTCAAGCAAACCTAACGGTATTGCAACCAAAAAGCCCAAAAATATTCTAAATAAATATGGTTTAATATATGGAAAAATTCTCGCTAACAACCAACTATATTCAAATGAGTTTTGTGCCGTTGTTTTACTTAATTTCATATTTTTATATCCCTTAAATAATCTAAATTCACACAAAATATTATACCTTAAACATAGATATAAAAGTAAAAAACATGATAAAAAAGTCAAAATCCCAACAATAGAGAGAGTTTATAAGGCATGGCATTTTCAAGAACTTAATTTATATAAACTTATGTAAAGAGTAAAATCATTGATATGAGGGATTTTTGAAGTTTTTTTAGAGATAAAATATAATTGTTGAAATATTATATGTATCTCATATAATAAGTGATGTAATACTTAAGAAAGGAGTTTTATACAATGAACAAAGAAGAATTAGTACAAGAAATTTCAAAAAAAGCTAAAGTTACTCAAAAAGATGCAGGCGAAGTTTTAAATGCTTTAGTTGATACTATTCAAAAAACAGTTGCTAAAGGTAAAAAAGTTACTTTAGTAGGTTTCGGTACATTTGAATCTCGTAAGAGAGCAGCTAGAACTGGTAGAAACCCTCAAACTGGTAAAGAAATTTCTATCCCAGCTAAAACAGTTCCTGTATTTTCAGCTGGTAAGAAATTCAAAACAACTGTTAACGGAAAATAGTTTTTAATTTCTTAATACAGAATAAAGACATCGGTTTCAACTTGAACCGATGTTTTTTATTTGTTATTTTCATTTTCTGCTTGAATTATTTTATTAATAACAAAAAGATACTTCGGCTAAAGCCTAAATATATTTTTATTGGTGCATTCCATGCACCCTACAATTTTAACCCAACTGCCATGCTGAACTCGTTTCAGCATCTCTTCTTAGACCTTGAAACAAGTTCAAGGTAACAATTCAGAATAAATAACTAACATATATCTTTTGTCAGGCAAAGTCTGACCTACATTTGTTTTTTATTTAAAAAATATTTTTTCTAAATTTTTCTTAAAAATTTTCTACTTGCCCAATGCCCATTTGAATCCAAATGACAACATTACGCCATTACGACCGCCATTTCTTATCATTGCTTGTCCATAACCAGTGAAACGTTCGCCCCATTTTCGTTGTATACCTATTCCATATTCTACGTATGGATCTATGCTCATATCTGGGATTGTTACGTCTTGCATTGAAAAATGTGTCTTATCTATTATATTCCATCTCATATTTACGCCCAAGTATGGTTGCCAACCTTTTGGTAAATTAAAGATAAACTTCAAG
>JBNMJS010000090.1:0-6673 GCA_050873965.1 Cyanobacteriota bacterium
GGTGTGTTTATGTTATATCACTTACCTGAAGGTGTCGAAGCAGAACGTTCTGAATTATCTGCAAATAAGGCTAAGGCAAGAGAATATTACAATCCTACATATCATATAAGAAATGATAATGCTTATGATGATATAAATAAGTCTGATGAAGAAGACGGACAAAATATTGATATTACATCAAAAGACTAATAATAAAAAAGGTAATCTAATTTAGATTACCTTTTTTTAATGATCACGTTTATGGAATCCTTTGTCTTTTGCTACACTTCTGCCGATAGAGTTTATTTTACCTTCTATACAATGTCTGCATTTGCCAGAGTGTTCATTAAGACAGATTTTATTTGGATATATTTCATATTTAACTTTATATTCAGAAGTTAAAATGTTTGGCATAACAACATTTGCTCCACTTTTTAGTGCAATAATTCTACCTTGTGGGTTTAGTGTTTCCATTGCTGTTGTAGCAGGGATATTGATGTCAGGAAGTAATAAACGTGTAATTGCCATTACTTTTAGAGCCATATCAAAATTTTTTGGATTTTGTTTAGATTTTAATGGTGTGTCAGGATGTGGTATAAATGGCCCGATACCAATCATATCAGCATCTATTGATTTGAAAAATAAAATATCATTTGCTAATGATGTAATCGTTTGTTCTGGAAGACCTACAAGACAACCTGTACCGACTTCATAGCCTAAATCTTTTAGGTCTTTAAGACAACGTACCCTATTATCAAAACTCATATTTGGATGGAGTTTTTTATAAAGTTCTTTATCTGTAGTTTCAATTCTCAATAAATATCTGTCAGCACCAGCATCTTTGAATGCTTTGTATTCTTCTGTCGAACGTTCACCAATGCTTAGTGTGATTGCAACATCATTCTTTTTAATTTCAGAAATAACTGGGCATAATACATCAGCTGTGTAATAAGAATCTTCTCCTGATTGTAGAACTAATGTTTTGTATCCTAGTTTTATTCCTTCTTTTGCAAAATGTAAGATTTCATCTGGTGTAAGTCTATAACGCTCAACATTAGTATTTGGAGAACGTAACCCACAATATTTGCAAGAAGATTTGCATATATTAGAAAATTCTATTAAACCTCGAAGATGTACATCATCGCCAACATTTTCTTGACGGATTTTGTTAGCAGTTTCAAATAGTTCATTGTCATTATTTGATAAAAGGTATTCAATTTCTTCTTTATCAAGTGAATGTGTTTCGTACGCTTTTTTTAATATATTATTCAAATATGTCAACTCTATTTCTTCCTAATTCTTTTGCTCTATGTAATGCTGTGCCAACTGCATCTAACAATTGGTTTGGCTCTGTGAATTTTGAATAATTTGCACAAAGTCCGATGCTTACTGTTACGTTTGTTTTAACACCATTCTTTTCAAAGGTGTGTTTAGAAATTCTATCTCTTAAACGTTCTATTGGAATAACAGATTTTGTAATTGGTGTTGACGGTAGTAGTACAATAATTTCTTCACTACCGTATCTATATATAAGGTCAGTTCGTCTGAATACTTCGTTAAGAAGTTTTGCTAGTTCTGTTATTACAAAGTCACCAAATTCTTTTCCGTATTGTTCATTAATTTTGGTTAAATGGTCAATATCAAGCATTGCAAGCGTAAAGTTATATATATAACGTCTTGCACGATGGAATTCTCTATCAAGGTTAACTTCAAATTCTTGACGATTGAATAAACCTGTCATTGTGTCATAAACTGAATGATTTTCTTGTTCATTGAACATGTATCTAAGCTTAAAGATTACATCTAGTTCATGTAATATTACATTTAAGAACGCAGTTTGATATATATCAGGTTCTTTTTTGAATGCAAAGATTAAACCACCAGTGAGTTTTTCAGTATATGTATATGGAAGAATAATTACTTTTTTAAAAGATTTGTAGTCTAATCTTCCTTTTTCTGAAATGTCGCCATCTGCTAAATTGCATTGTATTTCGTTAATTCTTTTTTTCTTTTCCATTTCATCAAAGAATTTATCTCTGATTTCATCAATTGTTTTTAATGGAATATTTTTGTTTGGTAATGATAAGTTTAATACGTTTCTTTTTTGTACATCAGAATTATTAAAGAATAATCCTGCAACATCATAAGGAATATATTTTTGAAGTATTTTGAAAATATTTTCTGCTAGTACATTTTCAAAATTCATATTATCAATAAGAGATTTGAATTCATCTGTAATTGATGATGAGATTAATAAGCTGTCTATTATAGATGAAGTTTTTTCTTTTATTTGTTTATTTGTAGGATTAAGTTGTGCAATTCTTTCCTTATTAACTTTTTGGGTTTCATTTGATTTGAAGATATTATCAATAAGTGTAACCATATCATTGTATGAAGCAGAATTTGTTATTCTGTGTGTTGTTCCAAAATCAATATTTGTAGGGATTGGATTTTTACCTGTCATCAATATTAATGGAATATTTTTTGTATCTTCAAAAATTTCTAGCAATTTTGAAAAATGATATGCTTCAAAGATTGAAGCGTTTAGTATTATAACATCTGGAGTAGATATAAAAATTGATTTGTACGATTTTAAAATATTTCGTTCTGTTGAAATATCAAAATCGTTTCTTAATTCTTCAAATTGTTTTGGTAGTCTTTTGTTACTTACAAATAAAATTTTATTGTTCATATATAATACTCTCTTAATTCGTGCACTTTAGTTATTTTATCAATTTTATAATAATATTACATAGTCGGATTATATGATTTTTCTTGATATATAAAAATAAAAGCGAACATATTTTTGTTCGCTTTTATTCAATTTTAATATTTAATATAATATTATTATTTTACATCATATTTTGATTCATCTTGAACTTTGTTATAAATCCACGATATTACGCCACCACCAGCAGGGAATATTGCACCAGGTAATGTTGAAATAACTTGTTCACGTTTTATTTGTTTGATAAATGCTTTATCTTGTTTCTCGTCTAAATTATATTTTTGGGCAATTGTTTTGTCAGAGCGTAAACCATAATACAAAGTACTAAATACTTCACCAAATACTGACCAACCTGCAGCCTTTGTTTTTGCGTTTTTTAAAATTTCTTGTTTATCTTCTTTTGATAAAGGAGTTCCTTTTGTTTTATGTTCAAATTCAAAAGAATCTGTTGGAGCATCTTGCTCTAATAAATGAGTATTATTTACATTATCAGTTTTATCTATTTCTGCTTTAAAATTTACGTTTGCTACATTTGGATTAAAAGAAATATTACTCATTTATTACCCCTTTCTATGTTGGTTAACTTATATTTCGTATAACGTTTTTTATTTTCTTTTTTTGACAAAATGTTGCGATATTGTAACATTTTATGTTTGGAGTAAAATTATAATGGTGAATTTAAGATAATAAGGATACTACTATGAAACTATTTAATTCATACTCAAACAAGTTAGAAGAATTTAAACCTATTGAAGATAACAAAGTTAAAATGTATGTTTGTGGTCCAACTGTATATGATAATGCACATTTAGGACATGCAAGATGTTATATTACTTGGGATGTATTATATAGATATCTTAAATTTAAAGGTTATGATGTTACATATTGCAGAAATGTAACTGATGTAGATGATAAGATTTTAAAGAAAGCAGAAACAGAGGGTAAAACTCCAGAGGAAGTTTCATCTTATTGGTATAAGATGTTTACTGATAGTATGAATGCTTTGAATAATTCGAAACCTGATAAAGAACCATTCGCTACAAAAACATTGGGTGAAATGATAGGAATGGTTAAAGAATTAATCGCTAAAGGTTATGCTTATGAAACAAATGGTGATGTATATTTTAGAGTATCAAAATTTTCTAATTATGGTCAATTATCAAAACAACCGATTGATTCTTTAATGAGTGGTGCAAGAATTGAAGTTGGTGTTCAAAAAGAAAATCCTCTTGATTTTGCATTATGGAAAAAGGACGAAAAATTCGGTTACAAATCACCTTGGGGTGTTGGCCGTCCAGGTTGGCATATTGAATGTTCTGCAATGATTAGAAAATTCTTAGGCAAAACTATTGATATTCATGCTGGTGGTGCAGATTTAATATTTCCTCACCATGAAAATGAAATTGCTCAATCAGAATGTGCAAATGGTTGCAAATTCGTAAACTATTGGTTGCATAATGGTTTTGTTACTATCAATAAAGAAAAAATGTCTAAATCATTAGGTAATTTCTTAACTATAAATGATTTATTAAAATCCTATGATGCAAATACAATTAGATTCTTTATTTTGACAAATCATTATAGAATGCCTGTTGAATTCTCTGATGAAGCATTGCAATCAGCAGCAGCCGGTGTAAAAAGAATGCTTAATGCTAAACAAACTAAGATTGATGAAAGTTTAGATATTACAAAAACAGAAGAATACAAACAATTTGTGGAAGCAATGGACGAAGATTTGAACACATCAAAGGCATTGGCTGTATTGTTTGATTTAACTACAAAGGCAAATAAAGATGTTGAAGGTGCATTTACTATTTTATATAAATTAGCGACAACATTAGGTTTTACTTTTGAAAAAGCAAAATTGTCAGATGATGAAATCAAATCTATTTTAGAAAAAATCAATTCTGAATTAGGCAAATTATACAATACTATGGAAGAATTGATTGAAGATAGAAAAAATGCCAGAGCTGAAAAGAATTGGGATTTAGCTGACAAAATCAGAGTTGCTCTTGATAATGTTGGTATAGTTTTGAAAGATTCAAAAGAGGGAACATCTTGGGAAGTAAAATAATTAAGGCTTTATGCTTGATAATGTTAGCATTTGTTGTATCAACAAATGCTACATTTGCTTATCCATCAAATGCGATGGTTAAAGTTGGTATTATGGATAGTGGTTATACTACTGTTGAAAAGAAAAATGTTAGTATTTATGGTACGGAAGACTGCGTTATTGCTGATAGTGTTACCAAAAATGTAATATTAAAATTACCAAAAGGTAAGTTTTTGAATGTTTCACGACAAGATGGGAAATTTGTTCTTTCATACAATGATGGTGATAAAGATGTTTTAAAAACAATAAATTCTGCAAATGATTTTGTTGTTACATGTCCAAACGGAGTTTTGGGAATAAAAGATTTTATTAGAGGTGGCAAACCTGCATTATACAGAGGTGAATTTAGATTTATTTCTAATCAAAATAAACCATCAATTTTTTATTTGGTTAATTGTTTAGATGTTGAATATTATTTAAAAGGTGTTGTTCCTTGTGAAATGCCTGTTTCTTTTGGTTTAGAAGCATTAAAAGCACAAGCAGTTGCTGCAAGAAATTATTCTTTAAGCCCTCGCACACGTATGGCTAGAGGTTATGATGTAGTTGATAGTGTCGCAAGTCAAGTTTATCATGGCTACAATAGAGAGTCAGATATTGCAAATAGAGCGATTGATGAAACGCATGGTTTGGTTGCTTTGTATAATGATGAAATGATTGTTGCAGTGTTTAGTTCTACGGCAGGTGGTTATACAGAATGTTATTCAAACACATTTTCTGATCCGATTACAAAGGCTTTTCCATCACCAGATAAACCATATTTGAAATCTATTCCAGATATGCCAAATACAAAACCATTAGATAATGAAGAAGATGCTTTTGAGTTCTATTCAACTCGTCCTGTTTCTTATGATATGCATTCTCCTTTATATAGATGGACAAGAACATGGACTAAAGAAGAATTAGAAAATGTTTTAAAATCAACATTGATTGTTCAATCAAAAACAGGTTTTGTTCAACCTGCATTAACTAATGCGAATGATTTTGGAACGTTAAAAGCGATTCGAGTTACTCAACGTGGTGTGTCTGGCAAAATTATTTTTATGGAAATCGAAACGGATAAGGCCACTTATACTGTTGGTAAAGAATTAATTATAAGACGATTGTTTACTAAAAACGGAAAAGCACTGCCAAGTGCAAATGTTGTTTTTAAATATGATGTTGATGAAAATGGAAATTGGTCTGATATAACTGCTTATGGTGGTGGTTTCGGTCATGGTTCTGGCATGAGCCAATATGGAGCAATGTATATGGCTCGTGATTGTGGCATGTCTTTTGAAACTATTTTGAAACATTATTATAAGGGTATTTGTTTGGGTACAAAACCATTTGAATTAAAAGATAAATATGTTCAGCAATGTTTTTATGCACCAAAGAAAAAGGCTATATTAGTTATACCTGATAAAAAAGACATGGAAGTGTTGCAATTAACGGTTAATGACGAACTTGTGAACTTAAATTTCCAAAATGCAGGTAATAAAAAACGTTGTGAAATTGATTTGTCGCATTATATAAAGAAAGAAAGTTTAAATATTGTTCGATTCACTCCACCATGCCAAAATAAATTGGATATTCGAAGAATGAATGCGATTGAACCTGTTAAAATCTATATAAAATTATTATAGATAGATAGTTTGTTAAAAAATATATAGTCGGTGTAGTGTAGTTATTATGCTGACATGAAGTAATTAAAGCATGTGAAACATAGTTATAGTCATGATTTTTCGAAAAAAAGTGCTTGCAATTATTTTTTTATGTATTAGTATATATATTGTGCTCGGAACACAGAGGATTAACCAAAACAACAGCACAAATGAACTTTAATAATATAAATAGCAGAAATTAAGTCTTGTAAA
>JBNMJS010000091.1:0-6587 GCA_050873965.1 Cyanobacteriota bacterium
ATTTTCTTATCATATTTCATACTAACACTCATTTCTTATCTTAAACTAATATAAAACTATAATACATCATTTATTAGTATTTTCCTAGTAAAAAGTATAAATCAGGTTTTATCTGCCTATATTAGTAAAATTTAATTTAAATAGATTTTTTGTTTTTATTGGATAATTCTATTTATTATCTTATTGCAAAGAATTTATAACCTTATTCCCCTTTATACATAAAGCAGTCTTTGTCGTGGGAGTTTATTATTCCTATTGCTTGCAAGTATGAATAAATTATCGTCGTTCCAACGAATTTCATTCCTCGTTTTTTTAAGTCTTTTGAAATTTTATCTGACAATTCAGAACTTGTTAGTCCAACTTCATAATATGTTTCACCATTAGTAAATGTTTTTAAATAGTTATAAAATGTTCCAAATTCATTTTTTATATTACGAAAAATCTTTGCATTATTTACGCTTGCGTTTACTTTTAATTTGTTCCGTATAATCCCCGCATTAGAGATAAGTTCTTGTTTTTTCATTTCATCATAATTACAAACTTTCTCTAAATCAAAATTGTCGTATGCTTGTCTGAAACTATCTCTCTTATTCAAAACGCATTCCCACGACAAACCTGCTTGAAAAGATTCTAATATTAGCATCTCAAACAAATATTTGTCATCAAAATTCGCTACACCCCATTCGTTATCGTGGTATTCTACATATTTTTGATTTTTTAAATTACACCAAGCACATCTTTTTTTCATTATTTTATACTCTCATCTTTTATAAATAACTATCCTAATGCTCTTATAGGTTTGATTTTATTTATTTCATCTGAAATATTTCGTTTAGCAATTCTTAATTCGTAATCTTCTTGATATCTTAAAAAATAACCTTGTGAAAGTCCAAAATATGTTGTCAAACGTAAGTCAGTATCAGCAGTAATTCTTCGTTGTCCTTTTACAATTTGGTGTATTCTATTTGGTGGAACAAATATTGCTTTTGCAAGAGCATTTTGAGTTAATTTAAATGGTTCAATAAACTCTTCTTTAAGCATTTCTCCAACTGTTGTTAATTCTATGTATTCTGTCATAAGTGCTCCGAAAATTATTATCTATTTATATTATATAGTACGTACCACGTAATTACAACCCTTTAAAAAATATTGCGTAATGAATTTTAACTAAATTTAGTGATAATCAACTATTTCAACATCAAAAGAATGGTTATCGAGCCATTTGAAACAAATTCTAAATTGATTGTTTATGCGAATTGAATATTGTCCTTGTCTATCACCTGTTAATATTTCAAGATGATTGCTTGGTGGAATTTTTAAATCATCAAGCGTAGATGCAACATGTAGCATTCTTAATTTTTGTAATGCTCGTTTTTGAATTTCTTGTGGAAGTTTTTTACTAAATTTTTCATTCCATATTTTTTCTGTTTCTTTGCATTTGAAGGTTTTAATCATAATGTAATTTTATCATAGAAACTACATATCAAATTCAACTCTTTTACAAAATTATAATACCCTATTATCTTGGCTTAATTTCCAATGAAAACAAAAGAAAAGAGAACAATAATTGATTAGTCAGTTTTAGGGGATAGCCCTAAAAAAAGGAGGTTAAAATGACGATTAAAAAACTTACTGTGGCAGCTGCAATTGCCGTTGGTATAACAACGTGTTCGTTCGCAAATGCAATGGCAGCTTGTCCATGTAATCAAAAACCTGCAGCGACAGCACCGTCATGTGGCTGTGCTCAGGAAAGACCTGTCGTAACAGGTCAAGCTTGTCCTTGTCAAGCTTCAAAACCAACTTGTAATGATCCATCAGTTTCAACTCTTTGTCCAAGCACTATGGATTTAACTAAGTCTGAAATGAAACAGATTTATGCTTATCCAAATGCTATTTATGGTAACAACAACTATATTGGTGAAGAATCTACTAATGGTATCTTTCGAGGTGAAGGGTTTTCCGTTTCAGCAAGGGGATTATCTGAAACAACAAGTGGTTCAACAGTTGCTTCAGACGGCTCCATAACTGGTGCTGCTTCTGATATTCCTTGTCTAAACGATATTTCTTCTCGTAATGGTATCCCTATTATCAGAGATGAAAAGAAAATGGACAACAACTGTGCTCCAATCAAAATGGAAACACAAAATTCTTTAGAAGCAATTAAGAAAACTCTTGTACCTTATGACCTTAACAAAAGTGGTTGTATAACAGGTGGTGCTGCTGGTTTGTCAAGATATGATAATAGTTCATTCCCTGACGTACCTAGTGGATATTGGGCATCTTGTGATATTACCAAATTGGCTATGAATGATGTTGTTGTCGGCTATCCAGACAGACTATTCAAACCATCTAGAAATATTTCAAGAGCAGAATTTGCTACAATGCTTGTTAAAGGTTTCAACAAAGAAGATTGTGCTAGTACAACAAACTGTTTTAAAGATGTTCCTCAAGGACATTGGGCTAATAGTATGATTGGACAAGCCGTTCACGAAAACTTGTTGAAAGGTTATCCAAACGGTATGTTTAAACCAGCAAATCCTGTGACAAGAGCCGAAGTATTATGTGCTATTGCGAAGGCTTTACCTTGTGAAATTGACCAATGTAAGGCTAATGAAATCTTGTCAAAATATTGTGATGGAAAAACAGTTCCTGCTTGGGCTCAAATTCCTATTGCAAAAGCACTTGATCAAGGTGTCTTAAACAATACACCTAATCCAAACTTGATTGCACCATTTAAAGATGCATCAAGGGCTGACGTGGCTTCAATGATGCAAGCTGCTCGTATCGCCGGTGGATTTGATAAAAATCCAGCAACTGCTAATAACTGTTGTCCAGCAAAAGACGATAGAACTGCTTATGTAGAAAATCAAGAAATTGTTAAAATTCCTACATTACAGTTAGAATTTAAAGACCAAGTTAACGCAAAATCTGCTCACGTTGGTCAAAAATTCGCAGCTGAAACATTAGAAGAAGTAACTATCGATGGTAATGTTTATCCTGCAGGTTCAAAAGTAACCGGTAAGGTTGTCGAAGTAATTAGACCGTCAGGTTGTCAAAAAGGTGCTTTAAAATTGGCATTTACAGAAATTGAACATTGTGATTGTAAGGCCACTTTGCCTAAACAAATCTTGACAGCACAAATTGACAAAGCAAATACACCAAATATTGTATCTAGAATTGTTGCTGCACCACTTACTTGGGCAGGTTCTATGATTGGTATTGTTGGCAGAACTACAGGTGGTATGTTATCAAACTTGGGTAACGCATCAGAAGATATTGCCAATGGTGTAGGTACTGCTTTAGGTGAAACATTCCAAGGTCAATTTAGAGCAGCAGGCAGAAGCCTTGCAGATGCTACGGTTGATACTTTAAAAGCCCCTGTTGATTTCACTAGAACTGCATTATCAGGTTCTATGGGCTTGTTGCAATCTACAGGTGATGAAGTAGCATATATGGTTGATGCTAAGGGTTACAAAATCTCTGCAATTAATCCGAAAGAACACGTTACTATTGCTTTCGGTTGTAGCGAATAGTGAGTAAAATCGTTCGCTTAAGCGTAAGCCGTTCCTATAAGGAGCGGCTTATTGCTGTTATTAAAAATATTTTTTAATATTAATCAATATCAATTGGTTCTCTTAAAACATTTTCTATCGCTTCACGTGCTGTGAAAACTAATGTTTCAGGTACATTTTCTATTGTTGTAAGTTGTCTAAGTACGTCAACAACACGTTTGAAACATCGAACGATATCGCCTTCACCCATTTCAACTTGGTTAATAATTTCGTCCCATTCAGCACCATTTGCCCACATTTCAATCAATGCACAATAGAATGAATTTATGTACATGCAATCATCGACATTATTTTCGTTTTGTACACGTTCTAATTTTCTGCGAATGTCTTTAATTTTGTTCAATGTTTTACGAACTTTTTGAGATAAAGGCAATTGTGAATACATATCAGCACGCATATCTTCTGTCGTGATTGCACAAATTACAGATGCCAATTCTGCAGGAGTTAAGTTATCAAGCACACCTGAGAATATGATTTCTGCTAAGAATAGTTCGTTTTCTGAACGAATTTGTGAGGCTGTTTTACCTTTATCGGTTGGAAAATCATCTTGTAAATAGCCATAAATACTCAAAACGTTTCTATGTGATAAGAATTTATTCCAGAATATATCACGTTGGTTATCTATTTCTTTTGCCAATTGTTCACCACGTTTTTGGTATCGTTCTAGCAAATCTAATGATTTCATGTGTTTTTTGTACAATTTGCACGTATCACAATTAAATGAATGCATTTTGTTTAGTTGTTCTTTTACTGTTTGCTCAAAAGCAATTGCTTCAGGTGGTAATGGTCTATGTTTACCTTTTTCTTGTTTTCTAATAGTTTTTGCAATTTGTCTATTTTGAACATATATATTTCTAACTTTGTTATATTCTTGCAAATCTTTGTTAGTTAATTTACACCAACATCTAAATTCAGAAACTTCCTTAATTTTTTCATTATTTAGTTCTTGTTGGGTTGTTAGACCTATTAGTCTAGAGTTTGATGAGAAATAACCAAAACTTTTTAAGATAAGTTCTTTTGCTTCATCAAGCGTAAATCTTTGCAGTAGATTTAGCACCATTGAATAACTTGGTGCAAAACGACTTTCTAATGGGTTGGCATCACTTAAAACAAGGTCTGCTACTTCTTGCGGAGATTGAAATGGTGTTCCAACAATTGTTACGTATCCGACTTCGTCCATTCCTCGACGTCCTGCACGTCCTGACATTTGCAAAAATTCACTTGCTGTTAACATTCTGTGACCGTCATCTGTTCTTTTACTAATAGAACTGATTACAGTTGAACGTGCTGGCATGTTGATACCCGCAGCAAGTGTTTCTGTGGCGAATACTACTTTGATTAATCCTTTTTGGAATAATTTTTCTACTAAAACTTTCCAACTTGGTAATAATCCAGCGTGGTGTGATGCAACACCTTGCAATAAGAATTCAATATGTTTGTTCTTGTATAAATATGGGTTTTCTGCGATATATTCGTCAATTATACGTTTGATTTCTTCTTGTTCTTGTTTTGTTACAAGACATAATGATGCACATTTTTCCATTTGTTCATCACATTTTTTACGTGAGAAAGTGAAATATATTGCAGGTAACATATCTTTTTCATAAAGATTTCTAACAACATCTTTTACGTGACTTTTCTGTTGTGCCCTACCTCTTGGACCACGTCGGAATTCTTTTTTCTCAGGTCTAATTTTTTTGTTTAAAAGTCCACCAGGTGATAACAATGGGAGAATTGTATTAGGCTGAGAACTATCGAAATAATAGTATCTTAGTGGTACTGGACGGAAATCTGTATTAATAAGTTTTGTTTTTGAATGTACAGTATTTATCCACTCTGTGAGTTTGTCAGCATTTGCAACTGTTGCTGATAATGCAATGATTTGAACATCTGTTGGACAATAGATTATACTTTCTTCCCAAACTGTTCCTCGTTGTTCATCATTCATATAGTGAACTTCATCAAGCACTACATAACGGACTTTTTGCATATTATCGCTAATTGAACCAAAATTTGTGCAGTATAACATATTCCTAAAAACTTCGGTTGTCATAACAACAATTTGAGCATTACGATTGAAAGATGAGTCACCAGTTAATAATCCAACTTTATCTGCCCCATATTTTTGAGAAAAATCGTTAAACTTTTGGTTTGATAGTGCTTTTAGTGGAGTTGTGTAAAAAATTCTTTCATCATTTTTTAACGCACATTGTATAGCAAATTCTGCTATAACTGTTTTACCTGCTCCTGTTGGGGCACATACTACAACACTCTCTTTGTTTTCAATACATTTACATGCTTCTTTTTGAAAATCATCTAATTCAAATGGAAATTCAAACATTTATCTTCCTAGCTATCGGGCATCTATACTTATTATTACATATTTTTTACAATCTATCAATATGATAAAAGATATTTGAATGTAAAAGTGCTATTATTATTGACAAGGAACGAATAATTTAATATTATATAGTGTATGAATTTGAGAAAGTTTTTTAATAAATTTTTGTTTCTTTTTTGCGATAATCTAAAATATTTATTTATATTATTAGGTGATGCTATTTTTTTAATAATTTATTGTAAATTATTTCTTGTTTCCACAATTTTGTTAGGTGGAACAAGTATGTTTAAACCTGGATTATTTCAAGCAATAGAGGCATTGTTGATAATGTTGCCTTATATTGTTACTCATATTTACTTATCGAATTATGTACTGAAAAAATCTAAATTTTTAAAAACGTTGATTTACCCAAGTGTGATTTTAATATCGTATATAACAATTTATTTATTGGTTATTTTATATGAGTTCGGATGGTTTTGTGCTGCATTGTCATTAACTTTAAATTTTCTATTTATTGTATTGTTTATATTTATGATTGTAGGTTTGAAATCTGATATAAAAGTATTTCAAAATACTGATATAAAATAAAATCGTTATTTTATAATGCAGATGTTATTTTATAAATTATTCTAATTGACAGTATGAATAAAAAAATATATATTTAGATGTATGAA
>JBNMJS010000092.1:0-6191 GCA_050873965.1 Cyanobacteriota bacterium
CTTCTGATAGAGCATATCGTAAAGCAATGTCTAAAGAACAAGCATTATCAATAATGAAACAAGAAGCAGGCATAAAATGGGATCCAATTATTGTTGATGCATTATATGATGTTGTTAATGAATAATTCAAATTAAAGAATAAATTAAAAGCCGTTCAATAATTGAACGGCTTTTTAATTTATATTGTTTTACTTATTAGTCTTTCTTTCTTACAAACAAGTTATGTCTTTCGCAATATGATTTCAAATCTCTCTTAACTTCTGGTGCTAAGATATAAAGAACAATAATGTTTGGAACACACATTGCAATCATCATTGCATCAGTAATATCAATAATAGATTTAACATTCATTGCTGAACCAATTACAATAAACAAGCAATAAATAATATTAAAAGTAAGAACACGTTTCTTACCTTCACCCAACAAGAATGTCCAAGCCTTTTGTCCATAATATGCCCAAGAAATCAATGTTGAAATTGCAAACAATACTGCAATTATTGACAAGATTATTGGAAAGAATGAAATAACTGATTGGAAAGCATTTGATGCTAATTCAATACCAGATATATGACCAACTGCACTTGTTTTCAAAACACCAGTTACTACAATAGCAAATGATGTAAACAAACAAAGTACACCAGTTAAGAATGTTTCTAACAAAGCAACAAAACCTAATGAAACAGGTTCTTTTGTTTGAGAAGTTGCATAAACAATAGCAGCAGCACCTGTACCAGCCTCATTAGATTGAACAGAACGTCTTAAACCAATAATTATAGTACCAAATACACCACCAGCCACTGCTGTTGGGTGGAATGCTTCCTTAATTATTAAAGCAATTGCATCTGGTATTTGTGTAATATTTGCAAGAATTACAATCAAACCAGAAACAATGTATAACAAGCACATTGTAGGAGTTAAGATTGTAGTTACTTTTGCGATACTCTTAATACCACCAACAACAACCAAACCAATAAGAATAGCAGCAATCAAACCAATAACCCAAGCGTATCCATGAAATATACTAGATTCACCACCTGTAATAAATATGATTTGGTGTGCAGTTTGGTTAATTTGAATCATATTACCACCAGTAATACCACCACCGATACAAAGAACTGCGAATAATACTGAAAGTGGTTGACCTAACCAACGAAGTTTCTTTCTAGTTAAACCATGTGCAATATAGTGCATTGGACCACCTGAAACCGAACCATCAAGGTTAAATCTTCTATATTTTACGGCTAAAGTTGCTTCAACAAACTTGATTGACATACCAAGAATAGCACCGATAAAAATCCAAAATGCAGCACCAGGTCCACCGATTGAGATAGAAATTGCAACACCTGCAATACTACCAATACCAATTGTTCCTGATAATGCAGTTGCTAATGCTTGGAATGATGAAACTTCACCACAATGATTTTTATCGCTAGGCTTAGTTATAACATCAATTGCATGTTTAAATCCCCATATTGCAATACCTTTGAAATATATTGTAAAAAATATACCGGCAAACAAAATCCAAAAAATAATTATTGGAACATCGTTTCCAAAAAAGTTTACAGGGGTGAAAATAAGTTTTGCAACAGCATCAGAAAATGGTGCGATATTATCGTCCATAAACTTATCTACATTTAGAGCAAATGCTTGTTGCATACCCATCATTGCAACGGTTAATAACCAAAATAATTTTTTCATTGAGCAACTTCCTTCTATTTATGTGACTTTAGCATATTGCTAATGGTACAATTATAGCAAAAATATGCAATATAGATTAATTCCTTTACAATTTTTTTATACTTATGTAAACAAAATGGCATTTTTAACCTTACTTCGTTGTATAATATAATGAAATATTTGAGGAGTTTTTATTATGAATAATTATGATATAGGTATTGTTGGTGGAGGTCCTGCCGGCTACACAACAGCGTTATATGAGGTTAAATTAGGTAAGTCTGTCATCTTATTTGAAAAAGACAAAATGGGAGGGACTTGTCTTAATCGTGGTTGTATTCCAACAAAAGCATTTTTACATGTTGCAGATTTATATTCTGAAATAAAAACTTCAAATAAACTCGGTATTGAATGTGAAAATATTAATTTTGATTATGAAAAAGTTTATGCTTATAAAGAAAATGTTGTTGATAAACTTCGCAGAGGTTTAGAACTTGTAATGAAAAACGCAGGGATAACAGTTGTAAATGCCTATGCAGACGTTATTTCAGAAAACTGTATTAAAGCCGATAATATTGAATATAATTGTTCAGAAATCATTGTTGCAACAGGTTCAAAACCCCGTGAAATAAAAGGATTAGAATTTGACCACAAATTTATTCTAAATTCAGATGATATTTTAAATTTGAATAAACTTCCAAAAAGTATTTTAATAGTTGGTTCTGGTGCTATTGGTATTGAATGGTCAAGAATATTATCTGCATTTGATGTTCAAGTAACAGTTGTAGAATTAGCACCTAGATTAACACCGTTAGCCGATTGGGAAGTGTCTAAACGCATTGAAAGATTCTTTAAAATGAAGAAAATAAAGACATATCTATCAACTTCTATTGAAAAAATAGAAGATAAAAAAGTTCATTTATCAAATGGAGAAATTCTTGAGCCGGAATGCATTCTATCAGCAATCGGTAGAGAATCTGTCAAACCTGATATAAAAGCAAACGTAAAATGTATCGGAGATGCTTGTGGCGAAATCCAATTAGCACATTACGCTATGAGCCAAGCAAAAGAGATTGTTTTTGATATTCCATTTGATAAAAACATTGTTCCTGCTGTAATATATGGAACTCCTGAAATTGCTTGGGTTGGAGAAGTATCAAAATCTAAAGAAGATGATGAAAAATATGATAAAGCAATGATACCAATATCAGCATTAGGTAAATCACATTGTGACAATAACATTGACGGATTTATTAAAATCTTAGCAAAAGACGGAAAAATCAAAGGTGCAAGTATAATTTCAAAAGAAGCATCATCACTAATTCAACAAATAACGATAGCAATGCAAAATAATTTATCAATTGAAGATTTAAAGAAAGTTTGCTTTGCTCACCCAACGTATTCTGAAGGAATATTTGAAGGAGTTATGAGTTTATGAAAAGATTACCAGAATACTTAAAACGTCCAATAATAGATACTGACAAAACAAAAAAAGTTCGTCACATATTGAGAGATAAGCATTTAAATACAGTTTGTGAAGGTGCAAGATGTCCAAATAAGAATGAATGTTACCAACATAACACTGCAACATTTCTAATAATGGGAAACAATTGTACTAGAAACTGTAAATATTGTAATATTACTACTGCAAAACCTGAACCTTTAGATTTAGAAGAACCAAAACACATCGCAGAAGCAATAAAAGAATTAGAACTTGATTATGCAGTAATAACATCTGTTACTCGTGATGATTTACCAGACGGTGGAGCAGAACATTTTGCAAACTGCATATATGAAATCAAAAAATTATCACCAAATATAAAAATCGAAATTTTAACACCAGATTTTAGAAGTAAAAAATCAAGAACAGAATTTAATAAAGACTCACTAGATACAATTATAAAAGCAAAACCTGATGTTTTTAACCATAATATTGAAACTGCGAGAGCAGTATTTGAGAAAGCAAGACCATTAGGTAATTATGATTTGTCTTTATCTGTCTTGAAATATATAAAAGAGAACTCAGATATTCCAACGAAATCAGGTTTAATGGTTGGTTTAGGTGAAACTATGGAACAAATCGCAGAAACCTTTGAAGACTTAAAAAATGTTGATTGTGATATTTTAACAGTAGGTCAATATATTCAACCATCAAAACAACATTTAGAAATAGATAAATATTATAGTTTAAAAGAATTTGAAGAAATAAAAGACTTAGCAAAAAAAATTGGATTTAAAAAATATCAAATTGGGCCACTTGTAAGAAGTTCATACCACGCAAAATTGATTATGGTTGAAGAATAATTATACATCAATTATAAATATCTTATTACCATGAGATTTTATTATTTTTACTAAGTCATCTATATTTAACCAAATAGTTGCAGTATTTTCATTTGGGTGTATTCCAATTAATCTTTCTTTTGTATTAAAAAAATAATTATCAATAAAAACTTGAACCTTACGTTCCATATCATTTAAAACACCTAAAGGAGTAACAGCACCAGCACATAAACCTAATATATTATTTAAATCATCTTCTGATGCAAAAGACAAAGATCTTGTATTATATTTGTTCCTAAATTCTTTTAAATTAACACGTTTATCACCTCTAATGGTAATAAGATAATAATTTTGTTTTTTATCATCTCTAATAAACAAATTTTTTGGATTTAAATTTTGATATGGAAGTTGTACATCAAATAATTCCGACATATTATAAACAGCTTTATGTTCTGTTACCTCATACCAAATATTTTTTGAACTTAAATATTTATATACTTCAAACTTATTCATAACTAATTTATTATATACCAATATTGTAAAAATTTTTGAGAAAATAGTTTCAAACTAACAAAAAATATTTTTCTAAAACTTAAACTAATATAATGCAAATATGCAATAATATAAATATTCAACAACATTCAAATTATGTTAAAAAATCTGCCATAAACAATTCTTCGAATTATGACAATAGTTTTGCATGCAAAGAAACAAGTCACACAAACCCTATGATATACTCTCAATTGGCTTGTTCTATAAATAATATAAATTTCACCTCTAACGTATCAAATGGGTCATTTTTACGTAATTTAACCGGTGTTCACGATCCATATAGTGGAGTTGTGATACTTAATAACAAAGAAATAAATCAAATATATCAAGACCTTTCTAAAAAAGAAACTGGTTATGATAAAATGCGTTATTTAAAGAATTATACAGAAAGTATGCTACCTGTTGAACACAAAGTTTTCCATATTATTAAAGATGAAATAAAAAATAATAACCAACTATCTATACAAGAAATCCTAAAAGAGAAACAACCGAATGCATTAAATAATTTAATTCAAGAACAAGAAAAAATCTTTGATAAAATAGGTAAAATTACTGACACTCTATCTAACGAAAACAAATTTAAAGTAGCCCAAAGCCTTGATAAAGCAAAATATCAAATCAAATTACCACACGAAGATAAACATCATTTTAAAAACAGCAAATTTGAATGTGAAATTATGAGAATTGCTCAAAATAAAACTTTTGAACAAATTGAAGAACGTATGCACAAACTTCCTAAAGAAGAAAAAGGCCCTGCATTTGAACGTTTAGATAATGTTAAACAAATTTTTGAAAGCACTCCTTATTATACAAATATAAAAGGGAAAACACCTCTTAAAATGCTTCATGAACTTCAAAAAGATTATGCTCCTGACACATTAAATGAAGAAAACGAAATGCAACCAATCCTAGAATTATCACAAACTTTGCCGACTACAAAAAATAGCGTAAATGCGTTTATTGTCGAAATGGCAGATAAAGATGATAAAACTATTTCAAAACGTTTAATCAGTGAATCAGTAGGTACAATTGAACACGTAATCCCTGATTCTAAAGGTGGAGCAAATGAGGCTTACAATTTTCTATTTGTAACAAAATCAAGAAACGAAGAACGTGGAAATCGTTCTATAAACAAATTTAAACATAAATATCCTGATATACCAAGTCACTGTCAACAATATTTAGATGATGTAATCAGAAATTGTGAAAATGGTAAACTTAGAGGGTTTGAATGGTATCCATACTTGATAAAAGATACCTTAAAAAATGAAATAGGTGCAAATGTTGCAATAAAATCATACAGAATGTCACCATATAAAGCATTCAAAGCATTTCCTGAACGTTTGAAAGATAAATATCCTCAATTTAATCAATATTATACAAATAAAAAATAATTTTTAATTATTTACTAATTTGTTATTAAGCAAAAAAATAAAGTCTAAAAACTTTATGTTAAAATTACTTTATGAAATTAATGTATCCACCAACTAAAACAAATATTTTAAATCTAAAAAGAACAGACCTTTTATTTTATAAACAACCTTCAACTGAAAACTATAAAGTTTTTAATCAAACAAAAGGTATTATTGGTGAATTTACTGTTGAAAAACGAAATGAAATGTTTATAAATAATTTATTTGTTACTTCAAGCAATAGAAGAAACAATTTAGGTACTCAAATAC
>JBNMJS010000093.1:0-6124 GCA_050873965.1 Cyanobacteriota bacterium
CTTGAGAATTGAAAATATAACTTTGCAAACATTCAATCAAGAAGAAGTGGTCTTAGATTCCGTTTTACTCCCGACGTTAATACAGAAGTAAGAGAAGCGTGTCTTAAATTTGGAAAATGGTTGAGAAAAGAATACTTTTTTCCAATAAGAGTTCCAGTGTATGTGAAAGAGAAAAAATACATTAAATCAATAGACGGAGAAATGGTATATGGCACTTTTTTTCAACCATATAACAAGACAGATGAGCCATATATACGTGTAGCAAGTGGAAGTTATACAGATAATTCAATAACATTAGGAAGAGATGATGCTTTAGCTATGATACTAGAAACAATAGCACACGAATTGACGCATTATTTTCAGTGGATTAATAATATTAAACTTACAGAAATAGGATATGAATGGCAAGCTTCTTCTTACGCTGATTATATTTTAGATGAATATGCCAATGTGGTTGACCATCCTTAAAAAGCATCAAGAAAAAATTAAAACCAATATTCAAAGTAAAGATGGTACAATTTAGGAAAATCTTTTGGCAGGTTCCTTCATTAACACTATGTTTTCACCAAGTAAGATACCGTATTTATTTGTTCTCAATTTTCTTCTAAACTTCTGTATTTTACTTTCTGTAATATTGGCTTTATTATTTCCCATTGACCATCCGTTATATCACCTGTATATTTTATTGCTCTCTTATTGCATCATATTTATCTTGTGAAGGCGAGTTCACATCTTTTTTTATTTGAAATTACTATAAATCTATCTTTCTCTATTATATTTACAGTTTGGTTTTTAACTGTTTCCTATTTGTTTAAAAGTAAAATTACATTTAATATAATAATAACACCACTCATAAGAGCTGTAATGATAGACAATGGTGTAGGTTTGCATTTATTTTTGATTCCTTCAACTTTAGCCAACATGTTTTTATTGTTTTCTTCAATGGTATCAAGTTTTGTTTTTACTTCACTTGTAGCAATTATATTAATATTTTTCTCCGCATTGCTTGAAAGTACAGATAACTGATCAATTATCTGTTTTAATTGTTTGTCACTTGATTCAATAATCGTAAGTAATTGGTGTGAACTAATATCCAATTTAGCATTTACTATATTTTCAACCGCTGTTGAAGTTTGTTCAGATATTGTTTCCACAATACTTGATTGCTCACTTTCAATTTTCTTCATAGTCTCCATAAGTTTTTCATTGATAGAAGAAAGTGAATTAAATGAATTTTCAATGTTAGATGTTGTATTTTCAAGGGATTTATTTTTTTTATCAATATTTTCAACAATGCCTGTAAGATTGTCACAAATCAATTTCCATTCATTAAGAGCATTGGAAAGTCCTTCGATAAGCTTATTGTTTGCGTCTTTACTTTTTTCAAATATTGATTTTGCTTCTTGAGATGCTTTTTCTAATGCTTCCTGAGAATTTTTAGTATTTGTAAACTGCTCTGTAAAGTCAAATGAACTTAATGTTTGCACGTTTTGTGATAATGTTTCTATTGATTTGCTTAAATCTTGTGCTTTCTCATTTGTACTGGATAATGTATCAGAAATATCATCAATAGAACCTGATATATTATCGTTTATACCATCTGCGACCTTATCGGAGATATTTTCAATTAGCGTCTTTTCTTTCTCATCCAATTGTGTTTTTAAACCACCATATTTCTTTTCATCAATCATAATTATTCCTCATTTCTTTGCTATGAAATAAATAATAGTAAATGTCATTTCAATCTTAAAATAAAAAAGTTGATCTCTTGACACTTATTCTATAAACTGTATTTCTTTAAATTTTTTATCGAGAGATTTTAAATTTATACGTACATTTTTAAGTTTGCTTAAGTGTGATTTCATCTTTTCTTCATTTTCTAATCCACTTAAAGTACTTTCTTTTTCTCTTATTACTGAATCTTTATATTTTTGTACTATGTTGGAATATACCTCGCACAGATATACTGCGTTCTCAATAGTTTGCTTAAAACCTTCATTAATAATTTCAAGAATTTTTTCGCTGTAATACTCATTTTTACTTGATTTATTATACCAATGTGTGTCATCATCCGCATCGCTTAACAGTTGTTTCAAACGTTCAAGTTCTAATACAGCAATAGCATTAGGAGGATAATCTAGGTCTGGAGAGATTGCCTGACTTTCTCCATAAAATGAAATGTTACGTATACATTGTTCATAATAATCAAGAATAGTTTCAGTTAAATCGTCATTGCAACATGTAAGAGTAGGTACAATTGTATCATTCAATGCATCGCATATTGCGTTCCATCGAATATTATCAAGGAATCCTTTTCTATTGTTTTGGTACGCATCTAAAATAACATCATACATTGATTGATACTCAGCTAAGATATCATCATCATTGAAATAATAATCTTCGATTTCTATTTTCTTTACCGAATTCATAATATTTCTTAAATCGTTTCGACGTTGCTGAATATTACCGATATCGTTTTCAAATTCGTATATCTGATCACTAATTCGTTCTTCAGAATTCTTAAAAAAACTTGTCCAATTATCTTTTATACCACGATATTTTTCAGTTAAACCGGAAGAAATCATTTCTGTTATAATAAAATCATGGAATTTTTTGTATGAAGGGTATCCACACATAGTATCTGTTTGTTTATTTTCTACTAATGCACTTTTAAGATTACAAACAAAAATGTTTTTTCGGTTAAAACCATATTTAGTCAACATTTGATAAACTTTTTCAACCTGTTTTTTAATATTTGTTTCAGAAGCAAGGTTAGTAAAACAATTTAAAATGAACACTACATTCTTTTTATCTTTTTTTCTGAAATTATTATAGATGTCATCAATACTGTTTATTAAATCTTGATATTTTGCATCCATTGTTTTAGCATTAATTGCTATCATAACCAACAAAAAGCCTGAGCTATCTCTTATATATTTTTCGGTTATAGCATCATGTTCTTCTGTTACTGAACCAAATCCAGGTGTATCTGTTAATGAACAATATTGAAGAAATTCGGTATTTATGTGAAGCTGTAATTCTTTTGCCAACATATAACAAGAGGGCTGTTCAGAAAAAATAAACGGCTTTTTATCAGGACTTGGATTTGGCTCACCACAGAGTTCAATCCATCCATTACGATCAAGTTTTTTTCTTCCATTTTTCTTGCTTATGTTACATTCTACTTCTATTCTCCTATATTTGGTGGGATACGTCGGCATATTAGTTCTGGTTGATAAAGGTAACGTACTTTGTCGCATAGGACTTAAATCGATTTTTTTGCAAAATTCATCATATTTTAAAGTTTTATTCTTTTCTGAAGCTATCTTTGATATTCTCTTCAAAATATCTAATATTCTATCTTTTCTTTGTATATTTTCGTCTGCAGTTCGCATTTTGAAAGTATCAGAGTTTTGTATAAGACTAATAATTAAATTTAGTTCATCTTTAGAACAGATTTCAACCATTGCTGAAATTTGTTTTCTTCTAACCGTAAAAGGAGCACCAGGCTTTAAGGTATCTCCTTTTTTTACTGCAATACCATTTTTTGTTCTAATTCTAATAGAATGTGGCTCTTTGCTCTTAACTATATAATATTTTATTAAATAATTTCCATCAATCCCTTGTTCAACACTCTGTATTCTAATATTATCTTTTTCTTTATTAACTATCGTCTTAGCCATTGATGCCGGTTTTACTATAGTCCAAGTTAGTTTGTCTTTATAAATAATATCATAATACTCATTGTTAGTTTCTTCATAAAACAAATGCATTAATACAGCAGTGTTGTGTCCCATAGATGTTCTTAATGGAATTTCTCTTTTACCTAAAAAAGTATTAATAAGAGTTGTTTTACCAGAACTAAATGTTCCTATTAAGGACAAATTTGCCTTATTCGAGCTAATTGCTGAATTTGTTTCTGAAACAAGATTATTCAAATCCTCAGTAATAAAATCATAGTCAGAATTAATTTCTCTAAGTGATAGAAAATCTTCTATGTATCCATGCAGTTTTCCATATTTTAAATCTATATTTAATGCAAATGGTGATATATTTTCTGCTTTTATATTAGAAATTTTTTCAAGAACTTTTCTATCATAGTTCTCACGAATATAGGAGATTTCTGCTTGCCAATCTGAAATATGGTTTTCAAATTTCTTATCAATATGTTCAAGTTCGTCTACAATATAAAACGCAGCTCTAATTCGCTGAGATACAATTAAATTTGATAAAACATCTAAAGTGTCAATTTTAGCTTTATTCTGCTCTACTTCCTCAATTAAAACATTTTGCATATCAGAAATTGCTTTTCTATAATGATAAATCCAAAATATATTCATAACAGAACAAATATATTCACGTAAGAATTGAAATTCTTTACGTTGAAAAACCATTACTTTTTCTTTCGATGAATCCTCAAATGTTTTTATTATTTCACTATAGGAAAATTTTTCGCCATAAGTTAATTTAAAAAACTGCTCACTTAACAATATTACAGGAAATGTTACATAGCCATTTTCATAACGCTTGCTAACAATTCTTTTTGTTTCAGAATCAAGTTCTTGTTCGTCATTTATTAATATAACAGGATCTGGATAATTTTCGATAGAATTTGTAATGGGAATATTTTGGAAGTCATTAGTTGAAAGGATATTATTTCTTCCATTAGCTTTAATGAATATATCTGATAATGTTGCAACGCTATGAGTATATCCATCATTCAATTCTTGCACTGTCATTTTTATATTCTTAGGAATAACAGCATTTTCTGATACAAGATCGTATAAATCTTTAACAATTTTATTAAATTTTTGTTTTAAACTTGATTCATCAATCATAAATCTGTTCTCCCAAATTCAGTAAGTTTTTTTATGAGCTTTTCTGAAATACCATTTAAACTTTTAATGATAAAGCTGAAATAGTTTTCTACGGAGTTTTTACTTTGAACATCAATTTCTTCATTTACTATTTTGCAATTATCTGAGATTAGAACTGACAAAGCATTTTTAGAGTATTCAATTAATCTTTCAATTTCAAGACAGAAATGATTCCATTCTGCCTTCCGCAATTTATCGTTTTCGTTTAATTCATCTTCATTGTTACAAGAATAACGATTATTAGCACCATTGTCATCTTGAAACTCATAATTACACTCATCAGCTGAATTCATTTTATCAATTAAATTTGATGCTTTTGAAAGTGCACTGTTGAAAAATTTTTGTATTTCATTTTGAGCTAACTTTTCAAATTGAAATCCTGTTATTTTAGCACGTAACGATTCTTTAACTTTGTCCAAAATCAAAGATACACTATTATCATATTCTCTTGCGTTTGAAAACAACGCATTTGTTTCTCTTACTTTATGTTCTAACTCTTCCAGTTCAAGATTTTCAATAAATCGACAAGATTTTAACATTTCTACATTAGCTAACAAATCATTCATTGCTTCGTCGATTTGTAAATCATTTTTGCTACTTAGCGATGACTTTGATAATGCAGAGAAATTAAATGACTCTATTTTTGACAAAATCAGATTATATAAATTGCCCTTTACTTCACGTTCAATTTTGTTTTGATTATCCAAATATCGTTCTCTTGCAGACATATCTTCAGTTTCCAAACAACATAATACTTCATCTATATCAATATTTTTAACCGTTTTTTCGAGTCGTTCAAGGGTGTCATTCAAACCAACCGTTGCATGGGAAAATGTAATTTCATATCTTCTTTGCTTTGCTATTATATTTTGGTGTAATTGTAACACAAGTGACTGTTCTTTTTGTATTTCAATACATATATTTTCTCTGAACTTCTTAACATCACGTCGGATTCTTTTATATAAAGATTCTATTTGAACAGTGTGTATAAAATTGAATGAGTCGCAAATTCGTTTTGTGAAATCTTTCATTACATCTTCGACAAAAGAGAAGCCTTCAATGTTCTTTACAAAAACATTTTGTGAAGCTTTTATTTTAATAAAAGGAAATTCAATATCAATTTGAGATAGCTTCTTTTTACATAAATCAATATTTTTTGGCAAGCTTTCCCAACCACTTAAAATAAAATACACGTCTTTACCAAGTTCTTCAACTGATTTCAATACTTTGTATAATCCATCAGGAGA
>JBNMJS010000094.1:0-5861 GCA_050873965.1 Cyanobacteriota bacterium
CATATAAAAATATTTGCAAATTCACGAGTTCCGAAGTTCAATGCAAAATAATTACAAATGATGCGTGAATGAAGTTCAGGTCAGGAGTTTCTGCTTGGTTGCCGACGTTAAACGTGCCTACAGGTCTTGGACTGCTCCAAGCCCTTTCGCACTCTGTCGGCAATCCGTTTTGTGCAACGTTTCTTTGCGGTCAAAGAAATGTTGCGAAATAATTTAACAGGTTAACAAATCAAATCTATCAAATGTCAGGCTTCGCCTGACAACAAAAATAATCTACAATTATATCAAAACTACTTTACTTTTTAGCGTAATCGTTCTAGCATGGTTAAAAAGAAGAGGAGAATTATGTACAACCCAAAATCGCATGAAGCAGAAGAATTTATATCAAATGACGAAATTTTATCAACATTAGAATACGCAAAATCAAACAAATCAAATGTTGAACTTATTGATTCTATATTAGAAAAAGCCGGCAAAATGAGAGGCTTAACTCACAGAGAAGCAGCAGTTTTGCTTGAATGCGATATTCCAGAAAAGAATGAAGCAATCTATAAACTTGCAAATGATATAAAAATGGCATATTACGGAAACAGAATCGTAACATTTGCACCATTATATCTTTCAAATTATTGTGTGAATGGTTGTGTATATTGTCCATACCACTTTAAAAATAAACATATCAAACGTATCAAAATGAGCCAAGAAGATATTAAAAGAGAAGTTATAGCACTTCAAGACTTGGGACACAAAAGATTGGCACTAGAAACAGGAGAAGACCCTGTAAATAACCCTATTGAATATATCTTAGACTCAATAAAAACAATTTATAGTATAAAACACAAAAACGGTGCTATCAGACGTGTTAATGTAAACATCGCTGCAACAACAGTAGAAAACTACAAAAAATTACACGATGCAGGAATTGGTACTTACATATTGTTCCAAGAAACATATAATAAAGAAAGTTATGAACAACTTCACCCAACAGGACCAAAACACAATTATAAATACCACACAGAAGCAATGGATAGAGCAATGCAAGGTGGCATTGATGATGTTGGACTAGGAGTATTGTTCGGTTTAGAAAATTATCAATATGAATTTACTGGCATATTGATGCACGCAGAACATTTGGAAGCAACATTTGGCGTTGGTCCTCATACAATTTCTGTTCCACGTATCAGACCTGCTGATGATATTGATCCTAACTCATTTATCAATGCAATTGATGACGATATATTTGCCAAAATAATCGCTTGTATCAGAATTGCTGTACCTTATACTGGTATGATTGTTTCTACAAGAGAATCCAAAGAATGTAGAAAACGTGTTTTAGAACTTGGCGTATCACAAATTAGTGGTGGTTCAAAAACAAGCGTTGGTGGATATTCTAATCCATCAGAAGAAGACGAAGAATCTGCACAATTCGATGTAACAGATAGACGTTCACTTGATGAAGTTATGGAATGGTTAATGGAATTAGGATATGTTCCTAGTTTCTGTACAGCATGTTATAGAGCAGGACGTGTTGGAGCAGATTTCATGAAAATCTGTAAAAAACAACAAATCCACAATTTCTGCCACCCAAATGCACTTTTAACATTAAAAGAATACTTAGAAGATTACGCTTCACCTCAAACAAAAGCAACTGGTGAAAAACTAATCGAAAAAGAATTATCTTTAATTGAAAATGATGCAATAAGAAACCAAACTAGAGAATATTTGCAAGAAATTGAAAATGGTAAACGTGATTTTAGATTTTAATGTAAATCTCTAAAATCCTGTAATAATCAATATTTAGCCTTACCCATAGAATTGTTTGTAACGCAATGTTAAGCAAAATATTTCCCAAAAGGCAATTTTTTATATACTCCTGTTTTAATATATATATACAAAGCATATACGAGAACATAAGGAGAAATGAATGGCAAGAGTACTTATTTCAATGCCCGAACGATTTCTTGATGAAATAGATAACGTTGCAGCAGGCGAAAACAGATCAAGATCAGAATTGATAAGAGAAGCATTACGAACGTATATGCATAAAAATAGAGTCAGAAACGTTGCACTAGCAAATGAAAACGCAGAGAAATTAGCGGCGTTATTGGATTAAGAGACTAAGGAATTTACAGGAAAAACAACCGACAGAGCAAGGAAAAACTATAAGGAAAAGAATTAGGATTATAAAAAACTGACTCATAAGAGTCAGTTTTTATTATCTATATGGGGAAATAAAAAAGCATCAAAACATAATACAATATATTGTTATGAAAAATATATTATGTTTTGGTGACGAAAATGTTTACGGATACAATCCTCATAATGGCGGACGACTATCACAAGATAGCCGTTGGTGTGGAATATTACAACATAATTTCAAGAATACATACAATATTATAGAAGAAGGTTGTAATGCTAGAACAGTTCTATTTAAAAATTTTGATGATTTAAAAACTTGTGGCATTGACTATTTACAATATTGTTTGTACCAATATACCAACATAAATTTAACTATATTATTTTTAGGTTTAAATGATTTTCAAAATGGATACAACGCAAGTGTTAATGAAGTTGTTGATGGAATAAAAGTTTTAACTGAATTAATCAAATCTAAACAACCAAAATCAAAAATATTAATCATTTCACCAGTAAATATTACCGACAAAATTTGTGTTGGAAAATTCGGCTGTTTATTTGGCGAACATACAATTAATAAATCAAAAGATTTTAATGTTAAACTTAAACAATTTGCAAACGAGCAACATATAAACCTTTTAGATACAAATAATTTTTTAAAAGCATCAAATGATGGACTACATATTGGAATTTTAGAACATAAACAACTAGCAATAAAATTGACAAATTTATTACCTCAAATAATAAATTAAGTTTTGTAACAAATAACTTTGTTTGTGAAATTGGGCAGAGTATATATTCTTTATATACATGTAAGATGTAAAAAATAAAACGATAACGTTAAGTACAAAAAAGATTACCGTTTAAATTAAAGAGAGAAAACCCTTCCTAAATCAAAATTTTACTCCTCAAAAAGAGGAGTTTTTTTTTATGCAAATTTAATCAACTTCTCGTAGTACAACAAGTGTTTCTTGAAGTTCTTGCAAAAGATATTGAAGTTCTTTATTGATATTATCAGGAGCATAAATCGCACCAGCAGCCTGATAAGCAAGATATTTGCTATATTCAGCACCCTCTTTTCTTAATTCGGCAACTGATTTTGTATGCATTGCAAGAGCCATTAATTTTGTATAAGAAATATAATAACTCTCAGGTTTTCCATCATATTTTTTTCTAATAGAACCAACTGAGAAGTCGAAAGTTGTCGCTTTTGCAACAAACATTTGTACATTTTCTTCATTTTCAATACTATCAATCAATGCTTCTACTTGTGGAATTAAACGGTTAATATCATTCACGTAATGAGAAGTTTTATCTTTTTTTAGAATTATATCAACGAAAGCAGGGTTATCTCTTGGAACAGGTTTCAATTTATCCGGATCATCAAAACCCTCTTCTGCTTCAAAGACAGGAGTACCTTTAACAGGTTTGTTTGGTTGAAATTTATCTAAAATATTAGGTAATGTACCCGTATAGCCTTTTTGTTCTAGGACATTTTGACCTGTTGTATCTGTTGTTTGTTTTGCAGATACACTCATTACTGTACACATTATAATAAAAAATACTACCAAATACTTTTTCATACTTACTATTATACTGATAATTTTTAGAAAAGCATCAATTATTAAGTCGGCTTTTTATATAACTAGCAAATTATTTTTTTAGATTTTTTTTATTAAAAAGTATTTGTAGTAGAATATTAACTAAGAGTTAAAAAAATGATTGAAAAAATAACAACATATAATAATCAACAACAATACAGTTCCCCTAGCAAAAATAATAAGAAGGAACGATTTGTTAAGAAATATAATCAAATAAAATGCTACAGAAACCATTCCAATTCAGAACCAGACAAACATACAAAAATGGGTTCAGCACTTGGTTCTACCATTGGTGTATTAGCACCATTGGCGGGTTTAATGGCTATACAAAAACAAAAAAATCCGCTAAATATTAAATATGGTTTAGGTGAAATGGTGGCACTTTCATTGGGTGGTATAATTGGTGGTATAACTGGTGGTTCTTTAAAATCGACGAAACAAGAACGAACAAAAAAATCAAAAGAAGGTGTTTTTCAATTTTTAAATATGGCAATGCCTGCCGGTTGCGTCGCTGGAGCAATAAAAATTTGTGAAAAAGTCGAAAGATTAAATAATATTCCGGCAAAAATTGCAGGAACATTAATTGGCTTGGCTACAGGAATTTCTTCTGGAGTAAAACTATCAAACAAAATTGTTGATCCAAAAGATAAAGAACCTGATAGAAAATTAACAATAAAAGATTCTGTTGCGAATTTAGATGATGCAGTCGGAATATTAGTATTGGCAGATGTTAAAGCAGCCAAAAAGATTAAAATAGAACGAGCATTACCACTTATTTATACATACTGTGGTTATCGTGCTGGCAACTGTAACTAAACGATAACGCATTGATAAAATAGTTCAATATGTGTTATGATTGCATTATGTTCAAAAAAATTAGCAAAAAGTTTTCTATACATTTTATATTGATTTTAGTATCTTTATTATCAATTTTTCCTTTTATATGGTTATTATCAACATCTTTAAAAGGAGTCAATGAAAACATTTTCGCATATCCCCCAACGATTATTCCACAAGACTTCACTTGGGAAAACTATATTGGAGTATGGCATCAAGTAAACTTTATTGGTTATTTTATAAACAGTATGGTTGTTGCAGGATTTACGGTATTGCTAAATTTAATCTTGTCAGCACTTGCAGCATATCCATTAGCAAGAATGGAATTTAAAGGTAAAAAAATTGTATTTTTTTCAATACTAGCAACAATCATGATACCGTTCCAATCAATCATGTTACCTGTATATTTGATTACAATCAAACTTAATTTGATAGATAGTGTTAATAATTTTATGGGTTATCTAGGTTTAATTCTACCATTTGCAGTAAACGCATTTGGTATATTTTTAATGCGTCAAGCATTTCTAAAAATTCCTAGAGAATTAGAAGAAGCAGCAATTATTGATGGTTGCAATGTATTCCAAATGTTTATGAAAGTATGTGTTCCAATGATTAAACCGTCATTGGCAGTACTTGCTATTTTTACATTTATTGGTTCTTGGGGTGAATTTTTATGGCCAAGTATTGTACTTACAAAAGATAGTATGTACACATTACCCGTTGGTATAAATAACTTGCAAGGAATGTTTTCTTCTAATTGGAGATTCATCGCTGCAGGTTCAATCTTAGCAACAATTCCAATTGTAATATTCTTTTTAGCAATGCAAAAATATTTCATTTCAGGTGAAAATGAAGGTGCAGTAAAAGGATAAAAAATAACATAGAAAAAGGGGCTTGTCGCCCCTTTTCGTTCATTTGTCGAAACATTTCATCGGCATTTTTAACCGGTATATATATAAACATTTTTTTAATAATAGAATTGCAAAAAGCAAAAAATTTGTTACATAAATTCATGAAGTTTTATGAATAAATCGGAGATTTTACACTTTAAAAATTATTATCAAATTTATTTAAATTTTTAATTTGTTTAATTATTTCACAACATTTTTTGATTACAAAGCAAATTTTTAACTCTTCCAAATTTTCAAACTATTAAATCATTTCGCAACATTTCTTCTTAAATTATTTGGCTAGCCGCAAATATACTTCGGCTAAAGCCTCAGTATGACGTTGCTTTCGTCATCTTGAGCAATATATTTTACAAATTTTACGTAACCGTATAAATAC
>JBNMJS010000095.1:0-5675 GCA_050873965.1 Cyanobacteriota bacterium
GAGTAGCCTAATACAAATGAAACTGTTTCAATAATCCCATACATAATAACATTATTATTGTCAATAACTTCAACACTGCTTCCTTGCATATCTAAGTATTCATCAAATCTTGCAGACGCAAAAGGAAATGAACATACTGAATGATTTCCTCTACACTTTATCAAAGAAAAATCTCTAAATTTTTCTATTTTCTCAAATCTGGTTACCTTCATAACAACACCTCACATTAGCAAATAACACTTATTCCATCTAAATTATCTTTTCTTTGAGATAACTTTAATTCAAATGTGCTATTTGCACCACCATTAACAAACTTCTCTTTATAATCTAAACAAAATACCTTGTCCATCATGTACTTTCTAACTCTTACATCTTGATTTATTCTAATTGTTATCTCAATTTTTCTATAGATTTCTTCACTTTTTGTAGCTAATGACCACAACAATAACTCTTTTGTAGCTGCCTTTATTTCTTCTGTGATGTTACCAGTAATTGTTACTTTATTAACAACATCTTCTGAACGGTCTTTAACATTTTCATCTATTGTATCAACAAAAAATTCTACTGATGAAATATTACTTGAACCAATATATATTTCTTCTCCACCAGTCTGTGTTATTTTTATCTCAAATCCTGTTCCTTCTGTCATAATAATAATCCTCCTTAATTAGTTTGATTTTACTTTTAATTTTGTTCTATTTTTAGCATGTGCAAATTCAAATGAAAATTCAACATTATCTGTGCTTTCAATCTTTTCTGAAGCTTTCAGCAAAGCATTATCAACAAGTTCTTTTTGATTTTGAGCTTGTGCATAATCCATCCATTCTGTTATATCTGAATTCTTGATTTTTCCAGCATAATCTGGGTCTGCAACATCTTCATTTCCATACAAAAGAGCAATAACAAAATCTGTAAATAGCTTATTTGTCATTTCTTGATATGTTTTTGTTTCACTATTCTTTGCCATTGTTCTTGCGTTTCTTACATAGCAATGAGTTATTTCCTTACCATCATCTCCCGGTATTTTCTTGTCAGCAAAATAAAACCCAAAGCGTAAGCTCATTATTTCTTCATTCATATCTTTTGGTACTGGCAAATCATTTTCAACACACATATTACTTTGAAACTTCTTATAGACTTCTTTTCCTTCTAAATCAAATCTAATATTTGACAAATTAGTGTCTATATTGAAACCTTTTTTAATAAGTAACTCTTTCTGCTGAGAACCCACAACCATACCTGCTGCCACATAAGCAGCTTCTACATATATTGCTGGAATTTGCAATGAAACGTAATCTTCTTGGCAGCCTGCCTCAACAAGTTTTTTGTTAATAATTACATTTCTTTCTTCTTCAGGAATAATAGTAAAATTAGGTAAACAACAGATTGCATAATCACCATTTTCAAATACAATTCGATTTTTCATCTTTTCGTATATCTCTTTGTCAATTCCACCAAAGCAAGTTTTACTATTAGCCTTGTAATTGTAAAATGTCATAATACCTGCATTTTCACATATATCTAATAATACTTTTGCATCAGCAGAACTTATGTAATCTGACTTCTTTACATTATTATTTTTCTTTATATTTTGAAATGTTCCAAAAGGGTCATTAGGGTCATATTCTAGTGTATCTGTGGTATACTCTTCATCTTCATCACCTAAAGAAATAGCTGGAATAATGCCAAACCATATTTTTTTCTTTATCTCACGATTAACATTAGATAAGAACTTTTGAAGATTACTCTTTACTCTATCTGTATCTACTAATTCTGATGCAGTACAGTTTGCAACAATAAGCACACTGTCAAGTTTGCCATCAACAGTTGCATTTTCAAAAAATGCCTTAACACCTATAAACTTTTCAACAAGTGGAGCTATAGTATTCGCAAGATTTTCCATCCATTTCTTGTAATCTTGCTGTCCTGTTTCCAAGCGAGCTAACCAATAATCTTTATCATGTTTTACTCTGGCAAGCCCTGTAGAAATATTTGACAATACAAGATTAGTAATCTCTGGACTTTTTTGCATATACTCTGGTGCAGTTGTTTCATAATCTTGCTTAAGAATATCTAGAAGTTTCTGGTCAGAATTAACTCCAATCTTTTGCTGTTCATCTCCTGTTTCAAATTCAAGTTTTCTAAAGCGTAAATTTCCATCTGCATCATAATCAGGAATACCTATAAATGACTTTCCTTCTTCAAAATCGCCATTTTCTTTATTAGTTCCTATTTCAAGCAAGGCATTTCCAGCATCACCCAGTTTTAATGTCAACATTGCAGCCGACCCCTTAGTATATGCGTCTTGAACTGCTATACGATTTTCATTAAACATTTTTATAGCATTTGCCTTTTCTGCACTAGGTACTCCAGGTGTTTTTTCTTCAAGCCTAAAATACTCGTCCATATAATACTTCATGTGATATCTTGCTTGTTTTATCTTCTCAGTCTGAGATTCTGGCGATAATACTTTTGCAATATCAGAAAAGTCAAAATTTAATTGTGGAACTCCACTACTCTTTCTTTGTTCATATAATTTATTTACTAATTCATAAATTGCTGTAGCATTAAGTGCTGTTGGGTTCATTTCTGTTTCATCATAATGGTCTGGTTTTTCTAAATAGTACTTAATTTCAACACTATCTTGTGCGTCCCCTGGTTCAATCATTTCATATACCCACGGTGTAAACTTATCTAGAAATTCTTCAAAACTTCTAACGCCTAATTTTTCTATTATCTTCTTATGAAAAATCCCTTTATCAACCCCATCTTCATTAAGAAACATTGCAAGTGATGGAACGGTCTTTCCATCAACATCTTCAACTGCAAATTTTTCAAACAGAATTGTCTTACTAGTCTGCTCAAAAAAGTCCATATAATTTCTCATCTATTAACCTCACTTTCACAGTTTTTTATCACAATTCCCTCTAGTTTATGAGAATTAGTTTCTTGAACTAACAAGTTCTTTAATCGTTCTGTAATTACTATTGCATCATTGCCATCTTTTATTTTGAAAATGTCATAATTGCCTACTTTATCTGGTAAAATAACTATTTTCATACAAATATCTAAAATCTTATCAAAAGATTTTTCTGGGTCTAAACAATCAATTCTTGGTGGTAATGCTAGCCAATACAGCTCTTCAATGTCATATTCTGACATTTTTAATTTAATTCTTTTATAAAACAAATTGTCAATTCCCCATGAATCAAATCTTTGTTTCATTCTCTCAGAAATCATAGGCACATAATTTTCAGCCATTATCAAGTCTGGAAAATCTGTTCCATAACAATCTTCAAGTTCTATTGAAATTTCTTTGTGGTCTAAAAACTGAAATTCCGAATCAATAACACCACGCTTTATTTGAGGTGGAACTCTAACTTTTACATAAAATTCAGATTTTTTTTGTTGCAATTCGTAAAACATTATCTTCACCCTTTCAGTTCTTTTTTTCTTCTTTGCATTACATTTTCATTTGTATTTGCATAGTCAATCAATTCTGCTTCAACTGCTGAAATGTTAGCTTTAAAATATGCCAAAACATCAATTTCTCCCATATCAACATTAATTTTATGAGTAACCGAAAATGGTAGCTTTACAATGCCTTTTGAACTATCAATATATGCAATGTCAATTTGCTCACAAAACACAACTAACTTCTTTTTTGCTAGTTGATTTGAAATATCAAATTCTTTAACACCCCTTTCGTCTATATATGTATTACCAGAGTGACGAGTAAACATATATTTATATGCCAAAATATTTTCTCCACATTTTCTAAATACAAGCACTCTCATATTTGCAACTTTAAAAGCATATTCATAAGCATCTCTTGATACATAAAACGGTAAACTTTTTTGTGGATTAACGTCAAAAGCAATCAAATGTTCTCTCACATAATTCAATGCTTTATGAAGTCGAACAATAAACTCACTTTTATCGCCTTCGTAATACCTTTCTTCAACACGACAATGAGTCTTACTTTCTTTGCGCATACACTGATATACCAAATCTGTTACTTCTGTAGCATAACATGATATATTTTGAGAATTTTCAAAATCATCTCCATGACCACCACCATGCCACTGTCTTCCTGACTTTCTCATAGCATCGTATTTTAACGTTCTCTTATCAAAATCAGAAGATTTACTAAAACTAACTTGAAGTTCTGACTTTTCACGTTCTGCTTTTGAATTATAAGCTGGTAATATAATACAGTTGTATGCTTCATTTACATCATATTCATAAAAATTAGCTAACTTTAATACAAACTTTAGTTTATCTTGCTCATATACATCTTTTGTAGATAAAATATGATGAGCTTGATTACCACACCCAATTTCAGTAAAGATAGCATATTCATCAGCTATTGAATTGCAAGGATTTTTATATTTAGTTCTTGTAGACTTTAACGAAGCAAATTCTTTTTCATAGTTTTCTCTTAAAATTGCTCCTGGTTGTTTACTCACCCCCTCTTTTGTCGCACTAAGCATATGTGTATCATCTGTTTGTACATACTTACAATTCTTACATTTTTCTTTAGAAGAATCATAAGGACAATACAAATCTTCTGCTCTTATAACATTATCTTTATTTTGATTATTTGTTTTTATTTGAGCATTTATAGGCTTATCACTTTTTCTTTTTTCAGACTCGGTAGAAGTTTTCTTTGAAGCATAATTTTTACTCGGTGTTCCTCTAGTAGAATTAGATTTTATATTTGCACCAACAAGTATATGCGTAATATAACTATCTTGAGATGTTTTAAGAACATGATTACGTTCAACCGTTATTCGCCCATCGCCACCTTTAAGTTTACTAATCTCACATACAAATTCTGATGATTCGATGAGTAAATTTTTCCCACCTATTGTATGCTTTGATGTTTTTTCCCAATGTCCTGTAATAAGTCTAGGAATGCAAGTGTTTCCAGTCTGATTAGGAGGTATATCAGAAAATGGACATACACCAGCGCTAATCACAGTCATTCTTGTTGACGTAGTCAAAGCTCTTTTCCCTTCTATATTTACCCCATGTGACATTATTTCATTAGGTTTTAATTTTACAGTAGGACAACAAGAACATTTAAAAACACAGCCCATATTTAGTATTTTTTCACTCACCTATAACCACCTACCTATTTTCTACCTACTCCATTACAAGCAGTGCATTTAATCTTCTGTGCAACATAGCCTCTCGCAGTTTTTATTTTCTCCCTTCTCCAACCGTTACCATTACACAAAGGGCATATTGTATAACCTTTTGTATATGTTGAACCATTTTCCATACATGGTTCATTATTGGAAGCTAATAAAAATTCGTACGCTTCTTTCACCGCCATAAACTTTTGTTCATCACCAGTAATGTTATTATCTGGATGATATCTCTTGACAAGTCCTTTATAACTCTTTTGTAATTCTTCTGTTGTAAATTTCTGATTTAATCCAAGTATTTCTATTGCATTTTTATAATTCATTGAATCACCACCAATACTATTTAACATTATGTTTGTTTATACAAACAAAAAGGCACAATCTCATTATCGAAAAATAATAAGACTGTGCCTTAATTAATACTGAAAATGGCTGGCATTTTACAGCCCTTATTGTTAATTCTATATATGTTTTTAAACTACTTATTTGGGTCTTTTATTACATTCTGTATTTATTAAATAA
>JBNMJS010000096.1:0-5602 GCA_050873965.1 Cyanobacteriota bacterium
TGTGGATTTTTACAAAAAGCAATGACAATTGCTATTTTATATGTTGGTGTAATCCTTGTTATAGAAAACAAACTTACAATCGGTCAATTGATAGCGTTCCAAATGTTCTCAGGACAGTTTAGTGCTCCAATGCTTAGATTGGTTGGATTGTGGAACGAATTTCAACAAACATTGCTTGCTGTTGATAGAATCGGAGATATTTTAAATAGTCCTGTTGAAATACAATCAGGTACTGCTGTCACGTTGAGCAATGTTAAAGGTGATATAAAATTAGAAAACTTATCATTCAGATACAATATCGATTCACCAAATGTATTAAAAAATATCAATTTACACATCAAACCAGGTACAAAAGTTGGGTTTGTAGGACGTAGTGGTAGTGGAAAATCTACGCTAACAAAATTGATACAAAGAATGTATTATACAACAGAGGGAACTATATATATTGATGATATTGATATTAGAAATATTAACCCTGTATGGTTAAGAACAAATATTGGTATTGTTTTGCAAGAAAACTATTTATTTTCAGGTACAATCAGAGATAATATCTCATTACCAAGACCTAACGTACCAATGGAAGGTGTTATTCAAGTTGCAAAAATTGCAGGTGCTCATGAATTTATATCAAAACTTCCAAAAGGTTATGACACAGAGGTTGGTGAACGTGGTTCAAGCCTTTCAGGTGGACAAAAACAAAGAATTGCTATTGCAAGAGCATTGATTTCTAACCCTAAAATCTTAATCTTTGATGAAGCAACATCAGCACTTGATTATGAATCAGAAAAAATAATTAGAGATAATATGGCAATGATTTCAGAGGGTAGAACAACCATAATCATTGCACACAGACTTTCTACAATAAAAGATTGTGATGTTGTTGTTTGTTTTGATAATGGTAATATTGTTGAAGTTGGAACTCATGATGAATTAATCAAAACAAACGGTTATTATCACAAACTATATTTGGCTCAATCTACATAGGAGTAGGAAATGAATTTTAAAGAAAAACTTATAAAAATTAAAGATATAATTTTAGCAAAAGAGGACGATTACCACGAGTTTGAACCACTTTTAACAGAAATAGAAGATAGTCCACTTAATCCTATTGGAAACACTGTTTTTTGGACAATCATTATTTTTATGTTCATTGCTGGTTTATGGATGTACTTTGGGAAAGTTGATATTGTAATCACAGCACGTGGCATGGTTATTCCTGCCGGTGAAGAAAAAGTTATCCAATCATTAGATAAAGGTGTTGTAACAGAAATTCCGGTCAACGAAGGACAATATGTCCATAAAGGAGAAGTTGTTGCTATCGTTTCACCGGCAGAATATGAACCTGAACTTGAATTAAATAATATTCGACAAGAAGAAGCAAGAGTATCTGAACAAATTGCATCTGATTCTACAAAATTGAAAATTGCAAACGACAAAAAAGCAAGATTAAATACTGTAAAAGATATAATTCCAAAAGCAAGATATGATGAAGCAGTAAGTGAAAGTACTGAACTATCACATAATATTGGTGCAATGAGAGCATCATTAGCAGAATTAAGAAACAAACGTATCCAAATAGAAAAACAAAAACAAATAATTAAAGCACCACTAGACGGTTATGTAAACAAAATTTTAGTACACACTATTGGTGGAGTTGTAACTCCTGCTCAACCTCTATTAACAATCGTGCCTAAAAATGCTGATTTGATGATAAAAGCACAGGTAATGAATCAAGATGCAGGCTTTGTTGAAACAGGTATGCCAGTTTCTATAAAAGTTGACACATATAACTTCCAAAAATATGGAATACTTAAAGGCATTGTAACGGTTGTTTCTCCTAATAGCGTTCAAGACGAAAAACTAGGGCCGGTTTATGAAGTTTATATAAAACCAGAAAATACAAACCTTGTTGTTGAGGGTAAAGAACAAAGTATCAAATTTGGTATGTCAACAACAAACGAAATTAAAATAGGTAAAAGACGTATAATCGAATTCTTTATCTATCCATTGATTAAATATCTTGATGAAAGTATCAAAGTTTCGTAAGATTTTATTATATTTTAATAACTTAAATTCTTACTTATACATTCTTATTTATGTTATAATTATCTAAGTGAATATAGTAATTATAGTGTTTAGAATAGGAGTTTAACAAATGGCAGTTATTGAAATTGATGAAAACAAAAATGCAACATTAACAAAGAAAAATGATGAGGTTGCTATAACAAAAAAAGATGGCGATATTACAATCAATAATTCTACAAATAAAGGAAAAGACTTTTTATCTTTTGATGAAAGCGATTATTCAAAAGGTAGTTTTTCAACTGCCAAAAATGGTAGAGATTTAGTTCTAACATATACCGAAGATGATTTTACACAAAATATTACTATTAAGAATTATTTTTCAAAAGATGGTCGTTCAACATCTTCATCATTATATGGCTATAAATTGGGCGAAACAGAAACTAAACTTACCGATTTATACGTGAATGAAATCAACGAATCATCATACAAAAAGAATACAATCAATGGTACTATGTTTAACGACAAAATCACTGGTACAAATGATTTTGATAAAATTTATACAGGCAAAGGCGATGATGTAATTACACCTAACAAAGGCGATGATATAATCATAATTAATGGTTCAGGTCATAAAACTATCAATATTAGTAAAAATGACGGCGACAAATTTATTATGGGCATAGACAAAGCAACTGACGTAACAATTAATTATACAGATTCACCTAGCGTTAGTTATATAAAAACTGGTAACGATTTGATTATTGAACGTTCTGGGTATGAAATTGAAGAACTTGATGAAGAAGGTGAACAAAAGGTAAGTGAAGATATTTATATAAAAGATTTCTTTAAAGGAAACAACTCTTCTAAACTAACTAACTCTATCTCAGAATATTTAATATCAAATAATTCTAATAAATTGGTCGGTACAAAATTTAACGACCTATTCCAATCAATAACTAACAACGAAGTTTTCTACGGCTTAGACGGAAATAATAGATACCAATTCAATATAGGAAATGGTAGTAGTTATGATGTTAAATTCGGAAATGATACAGTTTATGCAACAGGTACAAATGACGTTTTAGAATTTGCTAATAACACACACCTTGAGTACCTTAGAAAAGGTAATGATTTAAAAATAACTGCATACAATAATAATGATGAAGAATTATTAGCAGGTACTGTAACAGTTAAAGATGTTTTCAAAAAAGACAAAAGCAACGTAACTATAAAAATTGGAAATGATGAAAAAACTTTACAAGAAGCTTTGAACACTACTGATATACTAACTTACGACAAATCAGATGCTAAAAAAGGTCAAAAAATAGTTGGTACTTATTTCAACGAAACATTTACAGGCTCTGATAAAACTGACAAAATCTATACTGGTGCAGGTGATGATACCATCAAATCTGGCAAAGGTAATGACACTATCTATATAAATGGTGATGGCAAAAAGACTTTTGAATTTAGCGAAGGAGACGGAGTTAATACAATTACCGGTTATGAAAAAGCAGATAGCATTGAACTCAAATTTGGCAACAAACAAAATAATGAATCAGAAACAAAAATAACACCTACTTATACCAAAATAGGCAATGATTTATACGTACAAGCAGAATATGCTGAAGAAGATGATAGCAATGAAGAAGCAATGAAGAAAGATGTATATGTTAAATTTACAGACTTCTTCAAGAAAACAGAAGACATACAAAACAAACTTGTTGGTTGGGAAACTAACACCGATTTAGATATTATCGGCAAAGGTACTATCTATGGAGATGACAAGAATAATACAATAATGGGTTCATTAAAAGCCGATAAAATTTATACAGGTAAAGGTGATGATACAATCATTGCAGACAAAGGTAACGATATTATCAACATAACAGGTGACGGAAACAAAGAAATTGCTATCAGTGATGGTGACGGAAACGACACAATATACGGTATCTTCAATAGCACAAAAACCAATATTTCATTTATGAAAGAGGGTGAAGATACTTCAGAACAAAATAAAGACGTTTCTTTCAGCAAATCTGGTAATGATTTAGTTATAGTTAGAAACGCTAATAGCAAAGATAAAAAAACAGAATATACAATTATTAAAGATGCCTTAAATAAAGATTTTGGAAACATTAGTAATAAACTTACAATAAATGGTGAAAAAATAGATTTTTCAGATGAATCACTATTCATTCATGTTGATATTGCAAAACAAAAGAAAAATGCTTATGGTATTTATGAAGGTACAGACGCAAAAGACGTTATTCATGATACTAACAAAAATACCATTATTGCTGGTGGCAAAGGTGACGACATAATTCAACTTGGCAAAAAAGGTCATACAGATGTAATCATTGGAGATGGTGATGGTGTTGATACAATTTCTGGAGTTGATTTTAATGAAAGAAATAGCGTATCTGTTAACTTTACTGACGCAACAGAATTTGATATTGCACAAAACACAAATGAATATAAAAACTATGATTATGAAATAAATACAGGAAACGGTGAAGGAGCAATCATTGATAACATTGCGAATATAAATGATAATGTTGAACTTGTTGCAAGTTCAGAGAAAGATAAAACTTTCGATATAAATGGAAACATTTCAATTACATCAACATCAAAAAATACAAATGATACATACAATATCAACTACTCTAGTTGGGAAGATATAGAAATCGATGATGAAGGTGGTAATGATGTAATCAACTTTACAGATTCTGTTGCAGAAAATGATTTGGTTGGATTCTTTGATGTTGCTAAATCATCAAAATACGAAAAGAAATTAACATCTGATTTAATAATCACAAGAAAAAATGATTTAGATAATTTTATAAATAATAGAGAATTAGACATAATTTCAGTTTATAATTATTTTGATAGAGATGGTTATACTATCAATTTGAAAAACGGTGAAGATACAACTCAAATATTTAAGAAAGATGAAAACTTAGATGCACTTAAAAAAGATGTTGTGAATTTCTTAAAAACTACAAAATACAATACTGTTTCAGAAGCAATGATAAAAGGAAACAAAAATATTCAACAAGGATTGGTAGATGTATTTGCTGATGGTAAAAATACATACAACATCGGTCATTCTAGAAAAACTCAAACAGTTACTGATAACATTGGTGATAATGATGTTTATAACGTAAATAAGAAATTCAATTTTGCTAAGGACAAATTAGTTATTTCTGATTTGCAAGGCGATAATGATGTTCTTAATATTGCACAAAAAGCAGACAAATTAACAATCTTATTTGATATTAAAAAAGAAGGTGAAAGTGCAGTTGGTTATGCATTGTATGTAATCGGTAAAGGTCAAACTAATTTGAAACATGGTATTCAAATGGACGGTATTGATACCATTAAAACTTCTGACGGAAAAGGTGGTTATACTGATATAACAGCACCAACAAATAAAATCATATCAGATGTTCAAAGTTGGTTAGCAGATGCTAATAGTGGCAAAGGTTATGATAGTGTTGCTGATGCTATTAAGGCTAATGATGCTGATTTAGCAAACTTGATTGCAAAATTTGCACCATCACAACCACAAGCATAA
>JBNMJS010000097.1:0-5564 GCA_050873965.1 Cyanobacteriota bacterium
AAATAGTATTATTCAATAAGAAGTTTAGAAATTTCCTTTAAAAATATTTCATCATATAAATCAAAAACATCATTAACAGATGTTGGTAATGTTAAATTTGTTTTATCAAAATTTAAAGTTACAACAGCACTATTCTCTTTAAGATATGATAATGTTTTTTCTGCTTTTTCTTTTCTGCATTTACCTTCAAATTCAAAAGGCATTCCAGTAAAAACTAATAATGTTTTATTATATTCATTACCAAAATCAATAATTTTTTTTGTTACCCCACAAGATGTGCCACCTCCTAAAGAGGTTATTATTACCCAATATTTGTATTTAGAAATTCTATTTAAAATATCCGTTTTACTTTCTTGTGCAGAACGTTCGCCTAACTTTTCATCTCCCATTGTTGAATTTTCACCACAAGTTTTTTCTCCAATTCTTAAACCAGAATATTTCGAAACAACATTTTTATCAGTATGTAAATATAATCTATTTATGTTATCTTTTACTTTTGATAAAATTTTACAACCTGCATTACCAATACCGATAAAAACTGTTTTATTAACCATTTTTAATCCTTTCTTTATTTGTTACAAATTTATTATAAATGATATACACGTCAAATATGGGCACATATTTAAAAATAAATAACTCACCCTTAACGATTGTTAAGATAGTTTGTGATAGATAGAATTTGTAGTATAATCATTCTATGAAGTGCTTTGTGAAACGAATTATTTTAGGGTGTGCATTATTGTCTATGATGACAATATCTTGCCATGCAAATGATTTAACTGACGATTATTTCGACATTGCACAAAACTATCTTAAAGAAGGCAACAAAGCCAAAGCACTTGAATATGTTAACCAAATATTAGAAATCGAAGAAAATAATTCACAAGCAATTGGTCTAAAAATTAAACTTACTCCACCAACTACTTCAAAAGCGCTTCCAAAGTTGGACAGACCACTAATATTTGACATACCTTATGCAAGTACTGACAACCAAACCTCAGATACTTATTACAAGCAAGGACTAGACTGCTACAAAAACAAAGATTACGCAGCAGCAGAAGACAGTCTTAAAGTAGCAATCCAAATGAATGGGAACAATTTCAGAGCATACAACACTCTTGGGCTTGTATATTGGGCTCAAAACAAATTAGATAATGCAAAAAATGCTTTTGAAGCAGCAAATGCTCTAAACAATTCTTTCACAATTCCACTTGATAACCTTGCACAAGTTTACAAACAAACTGGTGAACTAGAAAAAAGTTATGCAACATTATTAAAAGCACAAAACCAAAATCAAAATGATTTTTGCACATATATGTTGTTAGGCGATTATTACCGAGATGTAGCAGATTATGATAATGCAATAAAAAACTACAAAGAAGTAATTAGAATCAATCCTAAATACAATCTTGCATATTTAAAAATTGCAAAAGCAAGAACTGACAATTTAGATTTTACCGGTTCTAATGCAACACTTAATTATTATCACGGACTAAACCCTAGTGATGATTATGTATATTGTCTAATGGCAAAAAACTATATGTACATGAACCAATTCAACAAAGCCAAAGAAAGTATGTATAAAGCAATCTTAGCGAACAATTGTAGAGAATATCGCATTGAATTAGGTAAAATAAATTATCAAACAGATGATATTCAAGATGCTCTAGACTGTTTCACTAGTGCATTATACTCTAACAGCACATCAGAAGTTTACAACTATATTGGTATGTGCTATTACAATTTACACGATTTCAACAAAGCAATTACAAACATAAACAAAGCAATATCCATGCCAGATGCAAGAGTTTTATACTACTATAACCTTGCAAAAATTTATTACACATTAAAAGACAACACAAATTACACAAAATATATGGATATGGTTAAAAACTTCCAACCAACAACATGCCAAGACTACATTGATATGAGTGGCATTTTACTAGATTCAGAAAGTAAAAATGCTGCACTTAGTATGTTAAACAAGGGAATTGACAAATACCCAAAAGTTAAGGAATTATATCTTGAGAAGCTTAAAATCTATGATTTAACAGAGGATTTGCAAGGTATTGGACAAACAAAATTAGAAATGGAGAATGCATTTAGATAATGAAAAATAACAAAACAAAATCATTTTTATCTGTGATTTTTAGTTGGTTATTCATCATTACAGTTGCGTGCGTAATTGGTATGCAAATGTGTGATGCGAATTGTGCCAACCTAAAATTTGCACAAATTAGTGATGCTCACTATTCAACTTTTGAACAAGATACATCATTCAAATTATTAAGTTCGTCTGCAGATATACTTGATGATGCCATCTCACAAGTAAATTCAACACCGAACATTGATTTTACAATGTTTACAGGTGATATGATTAACAAACCAAAAGAAACAGAACTAATCAGTTTTATTTCTCACGCCAAATTATTAAATACACCTTGGTATGTTGTTTTTGGAAACCACGACACAGCATTCGGAGTATCTTTAACAAAATCATTATACTTTGATATTCTAAATGGACGTAATCCAAACTTCTGCTACAAAACACCATATTACTCTTTCACTCCAAAGAAAGGCTATAAAGTAATTGCACTTGATACAATCATTGACTACAAAAGAACTAGTCAAGGCGAAGTTTCAGAAAAAGAACTAGAATGGTTAAAAGATGAATTAGACAATTCGAAAAATGATATTGTAATCATATTTTCACACGTACCAGTTGTAGAACCATATCCAAGTGAATCACACAAACTAATCAATAGTTATGAAGTACGATTATTATTAAAAAAATATGATAACCCAATCATTGTATGCTCTGGACATTATCACGGTACAAAAATAATCCAAGATAATAATATTTTATACATAAATACACCATCATTAGTTTCATATCCAAACGCATTTAGAATAATAAATGTATGTCCACAAAGAACAAAAGTTTTGGTTGATATTTATTATAAAGAAACTCGACTAAAAGAACTTCAAACAAAAGCCAAAAACAAAGGTATTGGAACTGCATTGTTATACGGCAATGAAGAAGACCGAACAAACACATTTGAACTTCCGAAAAAACGAGATAGAAATTCCATCTAAAAAATTAAAAACACTAAAAAAGGTTTCAGCGGGGACTGAAACCTTTTTAATAATTCGGGGGGGACTAATAAAAAAAATATATTTAAAACTTATTTTAATTTCTTAAAGTATTCATTATAATTTCTCTTTAAGAATTCAAATATCATATTACCTTGTCTATCATCTTTTTTAACTACATTACCATCTTTATCTTTTTGTTCAACATTTTCATCATCTGCTAATGCATTTTGCATTTTAATATATGAATTTTGTGAAACATAACCATCAGCAGTATATTGTTCAGAATCTAATGAATCCATTGAGAAGAAATAATTCATAATTTCTTCTTTATCTAAATCATCTTTTGAAGATTCTGTATCAACATTCAAATGATTAAATATAGTTTTCAAAGATGCTTTTGCTGATTCAATATCAGCTTCTGTTTCTGATTCATTTTCAGCATTTTCTTTTGTATGTTTTACTTCGTATGCTTCAAATTCATCGTAAGAAATTTTACCATCATTATTTGTATCATATTTTTTGATATAATCAGTTGCTAATTCTGCTAAATCTTTATTATAAGCATTTTCATCATGACTATCGTCAGATTTTAATTGAAAATCACCATGTTTTTCTTCAACTTTCTTAGAAACTGCTGTATTCCAATTTTCATAAGCATCAGCTTTTGTTTCTAATCCCATTGCTTGAAGTAATGATTGAAGTTCTGCATCAGAAAATTCAATATTACCTTCGTGAACTAATTTATCAGCATAAGGTTTTGTTGTTTCAACCTTTGTATATATAGAAGTTTCATTATTTTTTTCTCTAGAATCTTGGATTTTTTCTAATTTAAAGATTGTATTTTCCCAGTCTTTTTTATCAATACCAGAAACATCATATCCATTATTCTTTGCATAAGTTTGTAATGCTTGAGTCAAACCTTGACCTTTAGATACTTGAATAGATACCATCTTTACTCCTTAATTCCTCTCTTATATAAAGTTATTTTTTTCTCAAGAATTGACTTTTTTGTTTAAATATTTTTCAACAAAAAGTTGAAACCACATTATTACTGAGTTTCATTGCTTTACATTTTGCAACATTTCTCCTTTACCTTCAAAATTAATAAAAAAATAACGGGCATCTCTACCCGTTATTTTCCATAAATAAAACTGAAATTATTTCAAATACAAAGAAACATCTTTTGTAATCAATTCCTTTGTTAAATGGTATCGTTGATATAATTCTTTCAAAGGTACTCTATCTGTAAATTCTTTTTTAGCACCATAATTCAATACTTTCATATCAGAATTTGAATAGAACCTTGAAATTTTTTCACCGAAACCACCATCAAGAACACCATTTTCCAATGTTATTACTAATGTATGATTTTGTTTCAATTCTTCTAACATAACTGTATCAATACCAGAAACAAATCTTGGATTAATCAATGTTGCATCAATACCATATTTTTCTTTAATTTCTTTCTTTACATCTTGAGCCAAAGGATAAAAATCACCTACACCAATAATAGCAATTTTTTGTCCTTGTTCTTCAATTTTAAATTTATTCAAGTCTGAGTAATCAGTAGTATCAACTTTGCCAGTAGAAATAACATCACCTGTTGGAACTTTTATAGCAACAGAATGTTTATTTTGTTTAACTGACCAATCTAACATTGCCATATATTCTTCTTTACAAGTTGGTGCTAAATATACAATATTAGGAATATTACTAATCAATGGAATATCAAACACCCCTAAATGTGTCATATCAGTTGCTGATATACCAGAACGAATAACCAAAATTGTAGCAGGTGAATTATTCAACGCTAAATCTTGAGAAAGTTGGTCATACGCTCTTTGAATAAACGAACTTGAAATAGACAAAATTGGTTTGCCACCATTTTTTGCAATACCTGAAGCATAAGCAACAGAATGTTGTTCAGCAATACCAACATCAGTATAATTTGCACCCATTTCAGTTCTAAATGCAGGAGTAAAACCAGATACACCTGGAGTTGCTGGAGTAATAGCAACAACTGGACAATGTTCTTTTTTCTTTTCTAAAATATAATCTGTTGTCAAACTATTATATGTTTCCTTTGGCTGAACATTACCCTCTTTTTTATCCATAAATCCTGGCAATTGCCAATGATAAGTTTCTTTATCAGCAACAGCCGGAGCGTAACCTTTACCTTTTAATGTATGAATATGAACAACTGTTGGGTGATTTGTATTTTTAACTTTTCTAAACACTTTAATCAATTCTTCAACATTATTACCATCTTCTACATAATAATAATCAAATCCCATTGCTTTAAATACATTATTTTCTGCACTACCTTTTGTTTCTCTCAACAAACGTAAATTCTTATACAATCCACCTTGATTTTCGGCAATAGACATTTCATTGTCATTAACAATAATAATCATATTTGAATTCAACACAGCAGCATTGTTAAATCCTTCAAATGCTTCACCACCACT
>JBNMJS010000098.1:0-5460 GCA_050873965.1 Cyanobacteriota bacterium
AGTTTCTGCTTGGTTGCCGACGTTAAACGTGCCTACAGGTCTTGGACTACTCCAAGCCATTTCGCACTCTGTCGGCAATCCGCTTTGTGCAACGTTCCTTTGCGGTCAAAGCGAATTTTTGGTAGGGCGACGACGTAGTCTAGCCCGTAACTAGGAGCAAAACCACGCTTTTGCGATTAGCCAAATAATTCAAGAAGAAATGTTGCGAAACAATTTAACAAATAAAAAAAACAAAACAAATAATTTCTCAAAATACGCATTATTACAAAGATTAAGACATGTTACGAAATTTTGTAACATTGAAATCACATCAAATTTAAATACTTATTATATATACGATGTAAGATTACAGGAGCTTAAAAATGGGCTTTGAAATTGGCAAGAATGTGCAGAGTAGTGATGTGACTTTAAAACAGTTACAAGAACAATTTAAAAAAGAAAAAGACAAAGATAGTATTGTTAATATTTTCAACAAATTCAATACTAACCAAACGGCAAATGCAGATGGCGAGCAAGTACTTGACCAAACAGAACAAGCTGCAATGATGGCATTCTTCAAACAAGTTGCTGGTGGCAAAAAAGACGATACTAAAGATACAAAAGTAAGCCGTAGCGACGTTAGAAATTTCAAAAAGAATAATAAAGGTAATGATTTTGCCAAAGGTTTATCTTACAAAGGCATGAAAAAAATGATGTCATCATTTGATGCTACCGTAAATAATACTCCAAATGACAATCAAACAATTACCTATAGTAATGAAGCTAATAGTGGTGTCCGTACAATTAAAATCGGTGATAAAGAATACAAAATTGATGAAAACAATCAAGTTACTGATGCTGACGGCGTAAAATATGAATACGAAAACGGTCAATTACAAAAAATTCAAAATGGTAATACTACTACATCTTTTAAAGAAGGTAAAAGAAACACAGACGTTAAAACCGAAAATGGCGTAACAACAACTACTACATACAATGCACAAGGCAACTACAAAAAGAGTGAAACTGTTGCTGATACAACAAACAACACAACAACAGAAACAGAATATGGACAAAAGAATATTCCTGCTAGACAAACTGTTACAAGTCATGGTGGAAAACTAAAAACCATTACATATTTCATGCCAGATGGCAAAAATGCTAGAATAAAAGAAACAACAGACAAAACAACAGAAGGACAAACTGTAGTAACAACAGATTCTGGAGGAACAAGAAAAGTAAAAACAACAAAAACTAATCAATCTGACTATTCAAAAGAAGAAAACTTTACCCTTGCTCAAGATGGTACTGCGACAAGAACTACTAGTACTGAAAAAAATAATGGAGTAACAACAAAAACAGATTATAAAAAGAAAAAAAGAACTATTGCTGATACAAAAAATAACACAGATACAGAAATCACATTCAATTCATTTGATGAAAAAAGTGGCGATATAACAGAAAAAGAAAGAACTGTAACTGATAAAACTCACCACTCAAGAACAACAATAAATGCTGGTAGCAAAACAAAAATTATTGAAACACTTGACGATAACAACAAAACCGTAAAAAGAACTGCTACAATTGATACCGCAAAACATACTGCCACAATTGAAGTAAATGGTAAAAAAATTAAATTAAATACAGATAGTCAAGGTAACATTCTTGCTAACGCTAAATTTACAGGCTCAAGAATGGAAACTGTTGGTGAAGCTGCAATCCGTTTAGGCTACGCAAAAGATTCAGAAGAATACAAAACAATTGTAAAAGCCAATGGTGGTGCTGATGCAAGAATTGCTCCAGGCAAAGGTATCAAAATTTCACAAAGTGTAAAAAATATAAATAAAATAAATCTAGAAACTGCAGAAGTTGATGCAAACGCTCAAGTCAAAGCACACAAAGCACATCAAGCAAAAGTGGTTGCAGAAAAGCAAGCAAAAGCAAAACTTGCTACAATCAATGAACGTATTAAAAATTCAAATACAAGAGCTGCAGAACTAGCAAAAAACATACCTGGTGCAAAAGGTGGCGTAAGACAAACTTACGCAACTGCTAAACATAAAGTATATTGTGATAATTTGTACAACATTTCAAATCAAGGATACCAAAAAAATAAAGCACAAGGTGATTGGCAACAACACTATGTATATAACCCAATAACAGATAAAATGGTACCATTAGAATCTGTTATGGATAATAATAAACAACTAAAAAATGCAAAAGTAATGTATATCACCGAAAATGGATATGCAAGATTGACAGACGGAAGAACAATACACATTTCATTTGACAACTTTGATAATCAAATGACAAAATATGTTGAAACATTACAAACAAACTATGAAGCATCTGTTGAAGACTTAAATAAAGATGCAGCACTAAGCCGTGCTAATATGGAAAAAGCAAAAGCCGAAGCAAAACAAGCAGAAGAAGAAAAAAATATAGAAAAAGCTACTCCTGCTGATACTGGATATATTAATATTCCTGGTAGACAACTTAAGGTTCAAGGACGAATATATAATAATGGAAACAACTATTTGTATAAAGATACTGAATCTGGTACAAAAATGGATGCAGATGCAGTTCTTTCTATCAATGGAAATAAATACCTATTCAAACATAATTCACATTCACGAACACTAGATTACTATGATATACAAGGTCGTAGAACATCTTTTCAAAATGAAGAACATCAAATAATGACAAAAGATGGGTTATTTGATGTTAATGGAACAGGTTACAACTCTTCACCTATCACATTGGAAGCATACGGATCTAATGGTGATTTAAATGGTTATACTATTGCCAAAATTACGGGAACAGATGGTCAGCCTCATGTAGTATTCAAAAATGGTGACACTTGCTATGATGCTAATAAACTATTAACGACTGGCAAAAAAGTACAAGTTCCAGAATTCACAGAAGAATACAGAATGGCACACAGAGAAAATGCTCCAAGCAATATAACTTACCAATATGATTCATACGGCAATGTTCATGCAAGTATTAATGGCAAAAAATACACAGCATTCGGTGGTTCAAATAAAACTGAAGAAACTCTACTTTCAGAATTACAAAAACAAATCGAACACGATTATAAAACAGACAATTCTACATTTGCAGAAGAAGCAATTTCAAGGAATATGAGACTTGCAACTCAACAAGGATAAAAAAAAGAGTATTCAATTATGAATACTCTTTTTTATATTATATATCTTTCTACTTACCTAAAGCATTTGCTTTTTGAGCAGTTTTTTCTATCAAATTATAGAACATATCAGCTGAATTTACTTCATCAAGGTAATCAACACCAACTCTTGTACAACCACCTTTTGTTGCTACGCTTGCAATCAAGTCTTCTGCTGATTTATCACTATTCAACAACATTTTTGCTGAACCGATTGCAGTTTGAATACTCAAAGTCAATGCCTTTTCATAATCCATACCCATCTTTTCACCGGCTCTTGCAATTTCATTAATAACCTTATAATAAAATGCTGGGCCTGAACCTGAAATTGCAGTAACTATATCAATCTGAGATTCATCAACTTGAATGGCTTTACCAATATTTGATAAAAATTCAACAACAAAATCAACATCTTCTTTTGTTGCCTTTTTGCCACCAGCAACACCACTCATACCCTCTAGCACAAGTGCCGGAGTATTTGGCATTACTCTTACAACTCTAACATCATCACCCAATATAGATTGAATAAATTTTGTTGTAACACCGGCAGCAATTGAAACTACCAATTTGTCTGATGTAATATCATCTTTGATACCATTCAAAACATCTTCAACATAGTTTGGAGTTATTGATATGAATACAATATCAACATTTTTAACCAACTCATTATTATTTGTTATAACCTTTATTCCTAGTTCTTTACTCTTTTCTTGAGCCTTTTCTTCTGAAATTTCTGCAGCCATAATATTTTCTGCATCAACAAATTTTGAAGCGATAACGCCACCAATAATGGCACTTGCCATTTTTCCACATCCAATAAAACCTATTTTTTTGTTCATAATATTTAACCTTTTATTGACTATTTACATTGTTTTATATAACATATACACATACAATAGTAAATAACTAAAAAAGGAATAGAAAAATGAAACGTACACTAGAAGGAACAAAAGCAAAAAGACAAAAAGTTAGCGGTTTCAGAGCAAGAATGGCTACTCCAGGTGGACAAGAAGTTATCAACAGACGTCGTGCTAAAGGTAGACATAAATTAGCTATTGAAGCTAAAAAGAAAGCGTAACTTTTAATCAAAATTTGTGCATTATAAAAAATGACCTTGTTAAAAGGTCATTTTTTGTTGTTATAAGTAATAAAATCATTTATTTATTTTTTATTCTGAAGATAATCACTCACAGGCTTTGGAACAAACTTTGATATATCACCATCGTTCTTCAATATTTCCTTAACACTACTTGAAGAAATAAAGTTGTATTCAGGTCTTGTTATCAAGAATACTGTCTTTATATCCTCTGATAAAGAACGGTTTGTCTGTGACAACTGCATTTCATATTCAAAATCAGAAACAGCCCTCAAGCCCCTTAGCAAAATAGTTGCACCAACTTTTTTTGCATACTCAACAGTTAATCCATCGAAAGAATCGACTTCAACATTAGGAATATCGGCAACACTTTGTCTTATCAATTCTTTTCTTTCTTCTACACTCAAAAGAGCATGCTTTGATATATTGTTTGATACAGTAATAATAACCTTATCAAACATGTGTGCACCATCTTTCAATACATCAAGATGACCTAACGTAATTGGATCAAAACTTCCTGGATAAACTGCTATCTTCATTTTTACCTCATCACTCTAAAAATTGTATTCAGGAATTTCAAATTTTTCATTATTAGCATCTTTATCAACGAATTTTAAATAATCATCAAGAGCCATTTCTTTAGAATTATTATAAAATTCTTCACTAATAAGTTTTTTATGCAATTCTGTTCTTTCACCAGAATAATTACCCAAAACTTTTGAATATTCTGAAATTTCTTCTAATGATGTACCACCACCATAAGCTTTTGTTTTAGCATCTGTACCTGATGGTCTAATTTCAATATATTTATCATTAAATTCTAAATATGTACCATCACCAACAAACTTAACGGCTTTTAATTCTTCAAAATTCAATCCAGGAAAAGCATCATTCAATACTAAGATTACATCATCTAATGTTGCTTTACCTTTATTAATAGCAATTGCTAATGATAAGAAGAACAAATCATTTTTAGTTCTTTGTTTTTCACCCTCAACTTTTGCTTGTTTAAGTTTTTCAATATCAGGTTCTGATTCATTGTAATAAACAATATCATCTCTTGTATCAAACATAGATTTAATGTTGTTTGATTCAAATACTTCAAACAAATATTGTGACATAGTTTTGTTTTCTTCTTCAAGTTTTGCAATCAATGATGATGCAACAATAATTGCTTCTGTTGCACTCTTTTCTCTCA
>JBNMJS010000099.1:0-5397 GCA_050873965.1 Cyanobacteriota bacterium
GGTGTTGCCTACACTAGGGCACAACACGAAAAGTTAGAATGTTTATTTGTTTCATAAAAACTTGTGAATAGTTTATTAAAATGATATTATGTAGTAATGAATAAAATGATTAAAATTTTATTGATTTTATTTGCATTTCTCGTATTCTTGGATACTTTTTTTATTGAACCTAATTTAGTGCAATTTAATACTAAACGGTTAAATGTACCTTGTTGGAATAAAGATTTAAATGGTTTTAAGGTTGTTCTAGTTTCAGATATTCATCTGGGAACAAGATTTGTGGATATGAATAAATTGAATAAGATAGTTGATAATATAAATAAAAATAATCCAGATATAGTCTTTATTTGTGGCGATTTAGATGCATTGGCAATTGTTGATAAAAATTATTCTATTAAAGAAGTCGCTAATTCTTTGAAACATATTAAATCAAAGTATGGCGTTTTTGCCATTATGGGAAATCATGATTATTTAATGTCAGATGTAATAGATGCTATTTATCAAAAAGCAGATATAAAATTATTAAAAGATAATGATAGTTTTATAAATGTTAATGGTAAACAAATAAGGATTGTTGGTCTGGAAGATTTATGGTTTAGAAGTTCTAACCCAAAAACTGTTATAGGCGAAAATGATGCAAATATACCAACAATTGTATTGGCACATAATCCTGATTATTTTCCTCGTGTCCCTAAAAATACAACAATAACACTTAGTGGACATACTCATGGTGGTGAAATTTGTTTACCTTTCATCGGCTCATTAACAGTTCCATCAGAATATGGTAATAGATATAGAAGTGGATATATTGTAGAAAATAATAAACATTTGTTTGTAAGTCGAGGTATTGCAACACTTAGTTTTGGTAGGTTTATGTCGCCACCAGAAGTAAATATCCTTGAATTGTATTCGCAAATTGAAAAATGTAAAGATACAAAAAAATATCAGGTAACCAAAAACCATTTTCCCCAGAATTGATAATAAAAATTAAAGAATTTCTGTAAGATTATTGTTAAATATCAACAAAAATATTTTATGCGTACTAGAAATGAGAAGTTTTAAAGATTGTTCTTGTATTTTTCGGAGAAAAATGCTATAATCTCCGTAAATTATTCGGAGAAACCATGAAATATATTTATCAAAACACTGATTGGCACAACTTTATATGGCACAGAGAAAAGATTCAAAAATTACTTTTTGATATAAAAAAAGCTCAAGGTTATTTGCTTGGGAAAATGGACGTTTTAGGTTTTGATGTTAAAAATAATGCATTATTACAAGTCTTAACAGAAAATATTATAAAATCATCAGAAATTGAAGGGCAAATTTTGGATAAACATATTGTTCGTTCTTCTATTGCTCGACGTTTAGGTATAGATATTGGTGGTGAAACGCTTGTTTCAAGAGATGTTGAAGGCGTTGTTGAAATGATGATTGATGCCACTCAAAATTATGCTAATAAAATGACTAAAGAACGTTTAATTGGTTGGCACGCTGCACTATTTCCTACGGGGTATAGTGGAATGTATAAAATTAAAGTTGGTCAATACAGAGATGATGAGTTAGGACCAATGCAAGTTGTTTCTGGCTCAATTGGAAAGGAAAAAATTCATTATCAAGCTCCAAGTGCAGATATTCTTGAGAAAGAAATGTCTGATTTGATAGATTATATTAATAAACAAGACGATATTGATTATTTAGTAAAAGCAGGAATTGTTCATTTATGGTTTGTAGTGTTGCACCCATTTGATGATGGTAATGGTAGGATTGCTAGAGCATTAACTGATATGTTGCTAACTAGAAGCGATGGTACACAATATAGATTTTATTCTATGTCAGCTCAAATTCAAAAAAATAGAAACAGTTATTATGATATTTTAGAAAAAACTCAAAAAGGCTCAATGGATGTTACTGATTGGCTTGAATGGTTTTTCAAAAATTTATTGATTGCAATTCAATCAAGCGAAGAAACGACAAATGTTGTTTTGCATAAAGCTGAATTTTGGCAAAAATATTCAACAACTATTTTTAATGAACGGCAGGTTAAAGTTTTAAATAGATTTATGGATGATTTTGAGGGAAATCTTACAACAACTAAATGGGCAAAAATGTGTAACTGTTCGCAAGATACAGCAACTTTAGATATAAATGATTTGATTAATAAAAAGATATTTATAAAAGTTGGTAGTGGTCGTTCAACACATTACAAGTTTAAAGAATAGTTAAAATTTTATTTACAAATTTTTATCAACAAAAAAGACTCACTTTAACAGTGAGTCTTTTAAAAAATGCCCTTGGCCAGACTTGAACTGGCACCGAGGGTGAACCCCGATTGGATTTTAAGTCCAACGCGTCTACCGATTCCGCCACAAGGGCATGCATTTTTATTATTTAATTTTCAAAGTTTTTGGAAAGCGGACTCGCTAGACGCGGCGTCTACTCTCCCCTCCATCTCGAACGATACTCAATCGTTCTCGCGGAGTCCTTGCCACAAGGGCATGTATTCTCTTTGATTGTCAATCCATGTTGCACAACTGCAATCTGAACAAAACTATATTATAACAAACATAAAAAAATGTCTAGTAAGTTTTTTATAATGTGCTATAATTAAGCTATGACTAAGCAAGATGACTTTATATCAACCGTTTCACATGAGATGAGAACACCTTTGACAAGTATAAGAGGCTTTGCTCAGACCATGTTATCATCATGGGACAAAATTGATGATAATTCTAAAAAAAAGTTTCTTGAAATAATAGAACAACAATCTAATAGGCTTATTCATCTTGTGGAAAATATTTTATCAGTTACTAAAATTCCTGATGAAGAAATTATTTTGAAAAAAATCTCAATAAATCCTGTAATAAATACAGTTATGCAGATAATTAAACAAAAATATAATAATTATGAGTTTAAGTTAAATTTAGATACTAAAAAACCGACTATCTCTGCTGATGTTGAAAAACTTCAACAAATATTAATCAATATTATTGAAAATGCGTGTAAATATTCAGATATAGGTTCTGTCGTTGAAATTACAACAAAAGAAGACGACAAATTTGTTTCAATATTGATTAGAGATTATGGAGTTGGGATTGATGAAAAGTATGCACAAACTATTTTTGAAAAATTTTCAAGAATTGATAATCCACTTACTAGAAAAACTCAAGGTAGTGGACTTGGTCTATTTATAACAAAGTCATTAACAGAAAAAATGAATGGTAGAATATCTTTCAAAAATATGGATAAAGGAACAGTGTTTGAAATCAAGTTCCCACAATATAATATAGAGGATCATATAAAATGCTCTGTAACACATTAATTATTGATACAAGAAAAGAATTGCCTGCAAAATATAAAAAGAGTATTGCTGATAACAATACTTATGTCTTTGTAGCAAATAATATTAAAGATGCTTTGAATTATATTCAAAGTAGAGAACCTGATTTAATAATTGTATCAGATAGTATTCCAGAGTCACTTAGCGATTTTTGTGAAAAAATTAGAGTTTTAACCTATAATATTCGACCAATTATTGTTGCATTGTCAAAGTCTGATAACATAGATGATAAAATTAAAGTGCTTGAATCTGGTGCTGATGATTATATTAGTGAACCTGTTAATATAAAAGAGTTTAAAACTAGAATAAAAGCACATCTAAGACGCGAGTTAGAATCAAATTTAGATAACAAAACTCTTTTACCTAATGAAAAATATTCTATAAGAGCGTTAAAACGTTCTATTGCAGAAAATACTGATTGGGCATCTCTATTGATTAGTATAGAAAATTTTCAGCAATATGTAGAAGTTTACACAGAATTTGCCGGTGATAAGGTTGTACAAACTTTAATTGCGATAATAAAATCAACTTTAACAGAAAATGATTTTCTAAGTAGATTATCAGAGTCCGAATTTTTGATAATAACATCGTCTTTAACTGCAGAAAAATTGGCATCATTTTTAACATTTGCTTTTGATGCAGTAGCACCAAAATTTTATTCACCTGAAGATTCTACACGTGGTTATATGTTGTTGCAAGGTGATGAAGAAGCAGGTATTAGGATAGATTTTGTTTCTTTGTTGATTAGTGTTGTATCGAGTGAATTCTGTTCTTACAAAAATCCAGAGCATGTGTTGCACAAAATGCAGAGAATTAAACCTCTTGCGAAATTGCCATCAAAATCAAATTATATAGTTGACCGTCCAAAAATTTCAGGTCAAATAGAAAATTCGCCTAATATAAATAAAAAAATTGTTATATTAGAAAGTGATTCTGCTCTTGAATTGTTGTTGAGAACAACTCTTGAATTGCAAGGATATGACGTATCAACAATGATTGAAGAAGAATCTATTCCAGCAATTCTTATCATTGATTCTGGGGATAAGATGGATAAACTGGAATTATGCAACAAAATCAAGAATAATAATTTGTTTGTGAATTCCAAAATAATAGTAACTTCAAATCACCACAACAAGTCAGAAATTCTTAATAGTGGTGCAGATTTATATTTACCAAAACCTTATGAGTTATCTGTTTTAATTAAATGGGTTGAATACTTTATGAAACAAATAAATTATTAACCAATAAGTTCATCTAATGCTTTAGCATTTTGTTGTGCTTTGTTAACGTTGATATTTCTGTTTCTTCTCATATAACTTCTAAGTGCTTCTCTGATATATTCACTTCTTGAACGTTGTTCAGAATTTGCGATAGAATCAACCTTGTTTAAAAATTCAGGTGACATAGAAATTAACACTCTAGCCATAAAAACTCCTTCTTATGTCAAATAAACATAATTCATAATATAATTTGATTTGTATTCTTAACTTTCGTATTGTTCTGATAATTCAAATGCTTTTTCAGACAATTCTTTTGTTTTTTCGTCAAGAATGCCACGTTTTAATTGAGTATAAAATGCTTTTTTAGAATTAAATTTTTTCTTTAAAAATTCGTATGCAACTTTTGGATCACATTTTGAACCACAGGTGAATAAATCAACTGCAGCGTAACCTAATTCTGGCCATGTATGTACTGCTAAATGGCTTTCAGAAATGATAACAACACCACTAACACCGAATGGAGAGAACATGTGAAAACATTTTTGAACTACTGTTGCTCCACATTCTATTGCAGCATCAACCATATAGTTTTCAATTTTATCTTTATTGTTTAAAACATTAGGGTTACATTCAAAAAATTCTGCTAAAACATGTCTTCCTAAATATGTGTCACCGTTGTTGAATTCTTGTATTTCCAATTATATTTTGCTCCATTTACTACATACTATATAATATCTTATAATAAAAAGATTAAATTTCTATTATTTTAATAACAATTGTTAATTTTATATAAGAATTTTTATTCAAGTCCACAAAAAATACAAAAAATACAAAAAA
>JBNMJS010000100.1:0-5118 GCA_050873965.1 Cyanobacteriota bacterium
CTTCAATAGTACATAATTATGAATAAAGAATTTTATATAAATCTTGGTAAAAATATAAAAAAAAGAAGAAAGGAATTAAAACTTTCTCAACAAGAATTAGCCGAAAAATTAGAATTATCACTAAATTTTGTTGGTAAAATAGAAGTTGCTTTTTCAAAACCATCTCTTGATACAGTAATAAAAATAGCAAAAGTTTTAGATACCTCTGTTTCAGATTTGTGTAAATTTTAAATAAATTTATTTCATAAAAAAAGATAGAACTTAAATAAGTTCTATCTTTTTTATATTATATTTTTAAATACTATGTATCAATATTTGTTGCATATACTGCGTGAGTTTGAATAAAGTCACGTCTTGGTTCAACCTTATCACCCATCAATACATCAAACAATTGGTCACATAACATTGCATCTTCAATATCAACCTTCAACAATGTTCTTGTCTTAGGATCCATTGTTGTTTCCCACAATTGTTGTGGCATCATTTCACCTAAACCTTTGAAACGTTGAATTGTTAATCCTTTTTGACCTCTATCATCAATAATCTTTTGTAATTGTTCAAATGATGTAATGTCAATTCTTGTTTCATCTGTATCTAAATACAATGTTTGTTCTTCTTCAATCAAGAAATCACGAATCAATGGATATGAATTCTTCAATCTCTTGAACTCATTACTCTTAATTACATTAGGAGTAATCAATTCTGATTCATCTTCATTCAAATTCAATTTGATATTATAACGAGCATTTTCAGCATTATATTTCAATTCTACAGAATAATCTTTTGCTTCTGCTACATTATAGTTTTCTGAGTGGTCTTTCAAATAATGTTGAAGATATTCGATAACTTCATTCATTCTTGCTTGATCTTCAAAATCTTCAGGTTTCAATTCTGAACGGATTAAACCTCTTAATACAACAGATGGAATAATGTTCAAAATTGGATTGTTGTAAGAATGATAGAATGTTGTCATATTAGCAATCATAGTCAACAATTCTTCATCTTTAACAACTTTTGAACCAGATCTATTAGACAAACTCAAAGACTTGATACCTCTTTCTTTAAGCATCTTGTCCATTGCACGTTCATCATACAAATATTCTGAAGTTTTACCACTAGTGATTTTGAATAATGGTGGTTGTGCAATATATACATAACCGTTTTCAATCATTGGACGAGCATATCTAAAGAAGAATGTTAACATCAATGTTCTAATGTGAGCACCATCAACATCAGCATCGGTCATGATGATAATTTTGTGATATCTAAGTTTTGAAATATCAACTTCTTCAGGGTTACGACTAATCTTGATACCAAATGCTTGTACCATAGATTGAATAGAATCACTATTATAAATTTTATCTAATCTTGCTTTTTCAACATTCAAGATTTTACCTCTCAAAGGCAAAATTGCTTGGAACATTCTGTTTCTACCTTGTTTAGCAGAACCACCAGCAGAATCACCCTCAACGATATAGATTTCACATTGAGATGGATCTCTATTTGAACAGTCTGCCAATTTACCAGGTAATGTAGATGTTTCAAGAACAGTCTTACGTCTTGTCAATTCTCTTGCTTTTCTTGCTGCTTCTCTTGCACGTTGTGCTTGAAGTGTTTTTTCAATAATTTGTTTAGCAATTTTTGGATTGAATTCTAACCATTCTTGGAATTTTTCTTTTACAGCATCTTGTACAGCACCCATAGCCTCTTGGCTACCAAGTTTTTCTTTTGTTTGTCCTTCAAATTCAGGATTACCTAATTTTACACTGACAATTGCAGTTAAGCCTTCACGAACATCATCACCTGATAGATTTTGCTCTGAACTTTTTAAAATATTATTTTTTCTTGCATAATCATTCAATACACGAGTGATAGCATTTCTAAAACCAGTTAAGTGAGTACCACCACTATGAGTGTTAATATTGTTAGCAAATGACAAAATTGACTCACTATAAGAATCTGTATATTGCATAGCAACTTCAACTCTCATACCATCAACTTGTTTGTCAATATAAATTGGTGTTGGGAATACTGGAGTTTTATTTTTATTCAAGTATTCAACATAACTAGCAATACCACCTTCATAATGAAAAACTTGTTCTTCAGGTTGACCTTCTCTTTCATCTAAAAGAACAATCTTCAATCCTTTATTCAAGAAAGCCATTTCTCTAAATCTTGTAGCGATAACATCGTTATCAATAATTGTTGTTTCTGTAAAAATTTCAGGATCTAACCAGAAAGTAGATTTAGTACCAGTTTTAAGAGTTTCTTTAGTCTTTTCAACAGGAGATGTTGCTTCACCTCTCAAATAAGTTTGTTTCCAAACATAACCTTGACGAGAAACTTCTACAACCATTTTTTCAGATAATGCGTTTACAACAGATGCACCTACACCGTGAAGTCCACCTGATACCTTATAACCACCATCACCGAACTTACCACCAGCGTGAAGTACTGTATGAACGATTTCCAATGCTGATTTACCAGTTTCTGGTTTTACATCAACAGGAATACCACGACCATTATCTTCTACTGTTACACTATTATCTTTATGTACTGTAACTCTAATTTCAGTACAATATCCAGCCAATGATTCATCAATAGAGTTATCAACGATTTCATATATACAGTGGTGTAAACCTCTTTGTGAAGTAGAACCAATATACATACCAGGACGTAATCTAACGGCCTCTAAACCTTCTAATACCCTAATATTACTGGCATCATAACCTTGCGTCATTTATTTCTCCTCAAGTCAAACTAACTATTCTTTCATCTTATTATACAACAAACATAGCCCTTAGTAAAACAATATTAACAATTTTGATACTTTCTCATGACATAAAATTAACTATAATTTAAAATTTGTTAACAAAAAATGCTGTTATCCTAAAGTTTAAAAAAAATATGTCGTAATAGGAAATATCGTACGTATAAAAGAAAGGAATGTGTAATGGGTTTTGAATACACAGTAAACAGTAATGACAAAGGTTTAAGCTATATTTTCTTAGACCAAGCAAAAAAACTTGAAGGATTTGATGAAAATAAAAAAATCGACTGGAATCAAGTTATGAACGTTTTTGACGAAATTCAAAAAGAAAAAGAAACAGATAATGAATCACTATTTAGTGGAGGTACGGATAAAACTAAAAAAGGTTGGGGTACTAGTTACACAATCAAAAAAGATGATAAAATCCAACTTACAGACGGTCAATTAAATAAAATCTACGAAGCAATGGGAGTAGATTTAAAGAAAGCAAAACGTACTCCAGAAGCAAAAGTAACACCTCCTACTAAAGATACTAAGCCTCCTAAAAAAGGTGAAGATTATTCTAATAGAACAGCAGAATTAACGGATTTAGAAAAAGCAGGCAAAAAAGATATTGCAGATGGCGAAACAGAAATTGACGGTAAAATAGTAAACTATAAAGACGGTTACGTAACTTCTGTCCAAGATAAAAAGGCAAAAACATCAAGATTAATTCTTAGAAATGACGATGGAAGTATTAAAGGATTCAATGACTACGAAGATGATGAAAATGGTTTTCCTTTAAAACTGTTTAGTTATGATAAAGATAATAAACTAACAGAAGTTAGTGAATTTGAAAATAACGAAAAAGGTAAACCTACTAAAACAATTATCCGTAAACCTGACGGCACAATCGATCAATATTCTGAATGGACTTATGACGAAAATAATAACACAACAAAACAAGTCGTAAGAAATGCCGATGGCACAGTAAAAGAATTTATTGAATACGAATATGATTCAAAAGGACGAATGACAAGAGAAATCTTTAGAGATTCCAATGGTGACGTTCAACATTATACAGAATATACTGAATGGGATCCCAATACAAAAGAACCTACAAAAGAACAAGTATATTCATCAGAAGGTCACCCGTTCCATGAAAAAACATAATTAAGCATTTCTAATAATTTGTTCAATTTGTTTAGAGGCAGTACCATCACCATAAGGGTTTTTAGCCTTTAATCTTGTTTCATTCATTGGTTTTGACAAAATATCAGAACTCATTTTGACAATCTTGTCATAATCAGCACCAACAAGAGTTGAAACGCCTGCTTCAATACCCTCTTTACGTTCTGTTTCATAACGCATTACAAGTGTTGGACAACTGAATGATGGTGCTTCTTCTTGAATACCACCTGAATCTGTTAATATCAATTTTGCGTGTTTCATCAAGTAAACAAGATATGGATAATCAAGAGGTGTTAACAACTTGATATTGTCATAACTTTCTAATCTTGAATGAATTTTATTCTTAACATTTGGATTTGGGTGAACTGGTATTACAAATGTATGGTCAGAATATTCTTTTGCTAAATATTCAATAGCATCTAAAATTCTATCAATACGTTCACCATGATTTTCACGTCTATGAGCAGTAATCAATACTAATTTATCATCAATTGTTATACCTTTATCTTTAAAGAAGTTACAAGACTTTTCAATAACTTCATCTGACAAACAGAACAATGCATCAATTACAGTATTACCAACGATATGAATCTTTTCATCATCAATATTTTCTTTCAATAATGCTTGTCTATTAACTTCTGTCGGTGCAAAGTGAATACTTGCTACACGACTTGTCATTTGTCGCATAACTTCTTCTGGGAATGGTTCAAATATATCATAAGAACGCAAACCAGCCTCAACATGATAAACAGGTATTTTATGATAAAAACTAATTAATGCACCACATAATACAGTCATTGTATCACCTTGAACAATAGTTGCATCAATTTGTCTAGTATTAAATACTTCATCTAATGATTGCAAGATTTTTGTTTGAACACCAGCCAAAGACTGATTTTCACGCATACAATCTAAATTTATATCAGCCTTTAAACCAAAATAAGCCAAAGTCTGATTAGATAACTCTTTTTGTTGCTCTGTATTACAAATAATTACGTTGTAATCTTGTGGATACTTACGTAATTCTAATATTACAGGAGCTAATTTAATAATTTCTGGTCTTGTACCAAATACAAATAAAATATTCTTCATAATAATTCTATTATAGAATAAAAATTTAAAATTGCATATAGATTTCAATAATGATAAAATCATCTCTATTATGAAAAAGATTTTTA
>JBNMJS010000101.1:0-5009 GCA_050873965.1 Cyanobacteriota bacterium
TTGTTGAGGTGTTTGAATGAATTTACTAGTATATTAAAAATGTTTGTAAATTCACGAGTTCCGAAACTCTATGCAGAATAATCACTTATGATGTGTGAATGAAGTTCAGGTCAGGAGTTTCTTTGTGCAACGTTTCTTTGCGGTCAAAGAAATGTTGCAAAATAATTAACCAATTTATATCTATATTTTTATCAGGCAAGGCCTGATCTACAATAAAACTAATCCATAATATCCTCTCAACCGTTTATATGATATTTAAGAAATATTTTCAATATTTTTTACAGTAATTATTGATTTTGCCGTAAATATCATTATAAATATAGTGTGAAATATAGGTGGGAAAATGGTAGTTTCTTACACAAACAATTATGGTTATACTGATGCATACGCAAACAACAACGTTAACAACCTTGCTACAAATGGTGACGGTGGTGGAAATGGTGGTGGTGGTGCGTTCATGAAGATGTTCGAAGAACAAGAATCAGAAGAAGCAAAAAAAGAAAAAGAAACTCAAGAAGATACTTCAAACCCTCTTGATGATTTATACACAATGCCACAAAACTATTATGCCAGCCATAATACAATTAAAGATTATATTGATAACTCTTTATTACTAAATACTGAGCAAGTTGCTTGTACAAATATAACACAACACCTTGCACTAAAAAGTAATGTTAAAGAAACTCTAAAATTTTTAAATTTACAAGCTGCTAAAAGCATGGTTAATTCTAGAAAACGCAATTACAATTTCCATACTTCACCACAGCCAAAAGCAGCATTACCGCAACAAAATCTTATCCAATCAAAAATTCAAACAAATAATTCGTCTCAAGAAGCAAATTTCTTTGAATCAAAAATCACTAATCCTACAAACAATTTCTTTATGAATCAATAGAAATAGTGTAAATTTTATGCCATAAGATTAGTTTTAATGATATAATGCTCTTGTATTTCAGAATATAGGAGAACGAATTATGGCAGATTCATCAAAATTATTGGCTACTGTTGATAGAAGTGAAAGAGAAAGATTACAAATCGCTATTAACGAATACAAAGGCAGAAGTTATCTTGATTTAAGAATCTTCTACACAACAGATGGTGGCGAAACTTGGAGACCAACTCAAAAAGGTGTTACTTGTGCTCCAGAAGGTCTTGAAACACTTAGAGATGCCGTTGAAGAAGCTATGAAAGAATTTATGGCTATTGAATAATGGATTACGCAAGCATACTTGTAAATATTAAAGGACTGGGAGTTAAAACTTTCAGTTACAAAATACCCGACGAAATGAAAGATATCATAAAGATTGGTCAAGCGGTCTTAGTACCGTTTGGCCGTCAGGGGTTAATAAAAGCTTTCATTGTCGGGTTCTCTGATTATATACAAGAAGGCATCAAACCTAAAAAAATCAAGAAAATTTTAGATTCAAAACCACTATTCACACTAAAATATTTCAAACTACTTGAATGGGTTGCAAACTACTATTGCACAGATATTGTCAATGTTTTAAACTTAGCAATTCCGATAAAACTTATTGATAAAAATTCAAAAACAGAATATTCAGTTGAATATGTAACAACCAACGGTGCAACAAAACGTCAAAAAGAAATTCTTGAACTATTACAACAAGAAGGCAAAACTTCACTAACAAATTTTGAAAAGAAAGCAAAAACAACTAGAACTACAATGAAAAAACTTGATAGTATCGGTTGTGTAAAAATAGTAGAAGAAAATATTTACAGAAATCCACTAAGCATCTTTCAAGATAAACCATTAGAGCCATTATCTGAATTATCAGGAGAACAAAAAGACGCTTACGAAGCAATTAAAAATAAAATAAAATCACCAAACCCTATTTTACTACATGGTGTAACTGCTTCCGGCAAAACAGAAGTTTATTTTAAACTAATAAAAGATACCATAGATTCAGGTAAAAATGTCCTATTCTTAGCACCTGAAATAGCACTTGCATCACAATTAACACAACGTATAGCAAGAAAATTCGGTATCCACGATGTAGCAATATGGCATAGCAGTATCTCAGATGGTGAAAAATATGACGTTTGGCAAAGATTATACAATAATGACATAAAAATCTTAGCAGGTGCTCGTTCTGCAGTATTTGCACCACTACAAAATATTGGTTTAATTATCATTGATGAAGAACACGAAAGTTCTTACAAACAAACAAACCCTGCACCAAGGTATGATGCAAAAGTTGTTGCACAAAAACTTGCTCAATTCCACAAAGCACCACTAATTTTAGGTTCTGCAACTCCTGATGTAGCAACATATTATTACGCATCAAACAATAATACTCTTTTTGAAATGCCACACAGATTTAATAATTCACCAATGGCGAAAATTGATATTATCAATATGCAAGAATATGCTAGACCTGCTTATCGAGGTGTAATATCTAAACCTTTACAAACTGCTATCTCAAAAACATTAGAAGATAATCAACAAATAATTATACTCATAAATAGACGTGGATTTTCAACATCAACTCAATGCAAAGCCTGTGGTCAAGTAATAGAATGTCCAAATTGTGCAATACCACTAATTTGGCACGCTAATGAACGATTATTAAAATGTCACTATTGCAATCACGTAGAATCAATGCCTGATGTTTGTCCTAAATGTGGAAGTGATGCATTAAGAAATGCTGGGCTTGGCTCTCAAAAAGTTGAAGTATTATTAAAAGAACTCTATCCTGATGTAAATATTGCTAGAATAGATAGCGATATTTTAACTAAAAAAAATGCACACATAGAAATCTTAAACCGTTTCCAAAACAAAGAAATAGATATTCTAATCGGTACTCAAATGATTGCAAAAGGACTAGATAACCCTAATGTAACACTTGTTGGTGTAATCAGTGCTGATTCAACATTCAATCTTCCAGATTTTAGAGCAGCAGAAAGAGGTTTTCAATTATTAACCCAAGTCGCAGGTAGAGCCGGACGAGGAGAATATACAGGACGTGTACTGTTCCAAACATACAACCCTGATTTTTATGCTCTAGATAGTGCTAGAGAACAAGATTATAAAAAATTCTACAATACAGAAATCAAGTCTAGACAAGAATTTGTTTATCCACCATTTACACAAATAATCCGTGTAATACTAAGTTGTGACAATAATGATAGAGCAGAAAAATGTATTGAGCAAATAGCAGATAGGCTTGCTGAACTTATTGATAAATACGGTTTTGATGAACATTTAGAACTACTTGGTCCTTCAAATTGTGTTATAGAAAAGCTAAACGGCTTATATCGTTATCAAATCTTACTTAAAAATAAACTTCACGAAAAAGGACACCAATTTATTTCTAAATTCTTTAAATCCATAAAATTACCTAAAGATATTAGAATGGCAATTGATGTTGACCCTATAGATATTTTATAATCTTAACAAACATAGATAAAATACCTAGCAAAAATTACTCATCGTCATCATCTATAGATTCTTCAACATCATCATATTCTTGTTGTTCGTCTGAGTTTTCCATATCATCAACAGAATCTTCATCAAGACTTTGTTCTTCATCAAAATTTTCATCTTCTGCTATTTCTTGATTTTCTTGTTGTTCAGCCATTGCCTGTTGTTGTGCAAGTGCCTGTTGTTCAGCTAATATTCTTTCTTGTTCTAATCTTTGTTCTTCAACTGCTCGTTCAGCTCTTACTTCATCCATCTTAGCCTTAATCTTTGAATATTCTGCTTGAACTTTTTCCAATGGAAAAGTTAATGTTTGATGATTAGTAATTGCAGATGCTAAAGTCTTTTCATAATTTTCATCATCTTCTTTTAATTTATAAATTTGAGATAATGTATATAACAAATCACCATTTTGAGGATTAGCCTCTAATGATGGCATAATTGTATCCATTGCCTCTGTATAGCGAAGCTGAGAAATATATATCTGAACCATTAAAATAATTGCTTTAATATCGTGATGATTATACATCAAGGTTTTCATCAAATATTGCAAAGCAGCCTCAGTATTACCCTCTGAATAAGCAATTGAACCCATATTATAATATGCCCAACTATAATCTGGAGCAATAGACAAAATTGTTTGATATTCTTGAAGTGACATATCTTTTTGTCCTAAAATATCAAAAATATTTGCCATATAAAAGTGTGCAAAAATATCTTCGTGATTGAGTTCAGCAGCCTTTTGAAAATAATCTAAAGCAACCTCATACTCTTCTTTTCTAAAGAAACAAAGTCCAATATTAAAGAAAGTATTCGCATCATCTGTATCAATTTCTACAACGTGTTTTAAAGCAACAATAGCCTTGCCATATTCTTCCATTTCAATATATGTAAGACCTAAGTTATAATAAAAATCCGTTTCTGGTGAGATTACAATAGCACGCAAATATGCTCTTTCTGCTTTCTCAAATTCTCCCAATTTTTCATAAGCGATACCCAAATTATACAACAATTCAGCATTTTCAGGAAAAGTCCTTACTAAATACAACAAATGTTGTTTCGCCTCTTTATTAAATCCATTATCAAGCAAAACTATTGATAAAGTACGTCTTGCTTGAAAATTGTAAGGATCATTCCTTAATATCTCTTGTAACTCTTCTATTTCATCGCTCATAAATTCATGATAACAAATTATTCAATTCATATCAAGAATGTATATTTTTATCTATATCTATTGACGGAAATTTTTAGATATATCTTTTTTTATTTATACAAATGTGGTAAGATTATCAAAGAGTAGAGAATATAGAAAGGTTTTCCGAATGCGTGAACTTATAAAGAAAGATCAAATAGTCACAATAATCCCACATGATTTTAAAGATACAAACAAAGGTAAAGTTACAGATGTATCTATGGACGGTTTTTCAATGCAATTGAAATATATCCCAAGAGGACTATTAAAACAAAATATTTGTGATTTCTATTCTCTAACAGACAATGGATACCTATATTTTGAGTCTTTTATCAAAGATGTAAAAGGTAATACAGTATCTATTGCAAACCCTAAAAA
>JBNMJS010000102.1:0-4988 GCA_050873965.1 Cyanobacteriota bacterium
CAGCATTGTATTTGTTAACAACATCAGCGAATAAAAGTGCCATAATCTGCTCTCCTTAGTGAACTTTGTAATTGAAACTCTCTATGTATATATAAAGTATATACTTTCTAAAAAATTGACTTTTTTATAACAAAAAAATGTTATCCTTGTTACAAAAGTTAATAATTATTTTTAAAAGTGTTGTTATTGTTGGATTTTACCAGATTAAAAATATAAGGAGGTTTTATGTTTAAGGTTATTAAACAAATTTTAAATTTGAAGAAACAACTTCAAAAAATGAAGTTAGAAATTGAACGTTTAAAGTTTGATATTCAGCAATGTTTGTCTATATCAGAAAAATATTTTCCGATAATGAAAAATAATGACAAAATTCAGCTGTTAATTTTAAGGAGAAACTTATGGATAAAGAACTGATTACTCGTTATGCACCAGTCATATTAATAGTTTTTGCTATGTTTTTTCAATATAAATTGTTCGTTACTCCACAGGAGTTAGAAATTCAGCATCGTGAAATATTAGAAGAAGTATCAATTAAATATATGACAAAGGAAGAATCGCATAATTTGAAAGAGCAAATTTCTGATATGCAAAACAAAGTAGATAAAATTTATGATGCCATTATTGGTGGAAAGGAGTGAAATATGGGGTTAACAAAAATAGAGTATGGCTCTTTAGCCTCATCAAAAATTTTAAATGATAATTTTAATTTTTTAGAAACAGAAATTTCTGACTTGGCTGAAAATTTAACAAATAAAACTGCAAATTTTTCATCTCAAGTTGCAACGTTAAACTTTAACGTAGAAAATCTTTTAAAATTTAAGCAAACATTTATTCAAACAGGTATGATTATACCAACTGTTATACCTGAAGTTCCATTAGGTTTTTTGTTATGTGATGGTTCAGAATTAAATGTTGAAGACTATAAGGATTTGTATGATGTAATTGGCAAAACGTATGGTAGTTCGGATAGTACAAAATTCTGTTTACCTGATTTAAGAGATAAAACATTATGGGGTAGTGGTGAAAATGAATTAGGCGTATATTTGGATTCTAAATTGCCGAATATCAAAGGTACATTTAGGCTTGCTGGTACTGAGGGTTCATCTTCTCTTACAGGTGCTTTTACTGCTGGTAAAAAAGGAGGTTATAGAGGTGGCGGACACGAACCAAATGCTTATAACCCACTTATGACATTTGATGCATCTTTGTATAATCCTGAAAAAACAGTTTATTCAGATGATTGTACTATTGTTCCGCCTCCAGCATTAGTAATGAAATTTATTATTAAGTATTAGAAAGGAGTTTTATGGAAATTTATAATTATGATAAGGATACAAAGGAGTTTTTAGGAAAATCATACGCTCAAAAAAATCCTAAAGTTTTAGGTGAATATTTGTACCCTATATATTCAACAACTATTAAGCCACCAGAGGTAACAGAAAATGAAACATTAATTTTCAATGGCGAATGTTGGGAAATTGTTGCAGATTATCGTGGACAAGAACAAATAAATTTAGAAACTTTAGAGGTTTCAATCGTTAATAAACTCGGAGAAATTAGTCTAGGGTATATGATTTATGCTGATTATTTAAAATCTGAATTGTATTCTCAATATTTAAATCATCAACAGTTGAAAGAACAATATTATGATATTTTGTCTCAAATTAATGATTTGGATACAAAACGTATTAGGGCAATTTGTGAACCTGAAGTTAAAGATTCAGAAACTGGTGAAACGTGGTTAGAATATTACACAAAACAAATAGTGTTATTACGTGAAAAATTAAAGGAGGTAGATTATGTCGCTTAGTATAGATGAAGATGGAACAATATATATTCATCAAGGTGATAGTGGAGAAATTGTCGTTTCTGGTATTCCAACGGATAAAGATTATACCGTTTATTTTGCAATTAAGGATAAAGATAGAAAAACAATAGGTTCAGAATTGTTTGTAAAATCATCTAATCAACCTTTTGTAAGATTTGTTTTATCTGCAGAATTTACTGATTTGTTGACAGTTGAAGAAGATGAAGATTTTGCTGTTTATAACTATGGTATAAAAATGTGTTCTGATGGAGAAATGGAAGATACTTTGTTTGTCGTAAATAGTGATTATGGTCAACTTAACAATATTATTGTTTATCCAAAATTGGTAGAGGGGGTTTAATGGAAAATAAAATAAACACAGAACTTCGTAATGGCTCAAACTTGATACAAGTGGCTAGTAATAATGCGAAGTATTATGAAAAATTAGCAGAAGAAAATGCTAAGAAATCAGAAAAGAGTGTGCAAGAATGTGCTTCATATATTGGACTTGTGCAAAAGGTGTTATCAGATTGTCAAAGTGTTCAAAAAGGATTGGAAGATGCAGTAGATGATAAAATTCATATTCATACAGAAGATTATAATAATCCTCATGAAGTTACTGCAGAACAAATTGGAACATATACTAAATCTGAAATAGATGCAAAAGTTTCTGTTGATAATGTTCAATCTTATGTCGTTGAACAAGTACAAAAACATTCTTTGCAAAATAATAATCCTCATTGTGTTACAGCCACTCAAGTTGGTGCATATTCTTCTAATGCGGTTGATACGATGTTTGAGGATAATAAAATGTATCTTGCTCAAAACGTTGAGGATACAGAATGGTCAAGAGTTTTTTATTCTGATAAAGATAAAAGTACGATTGAATGGATAGAACAAGGTGGTTTTAAGACATATACAACATCGCTTGCTGCAGGAAGGTCTGTTAGTGTCGCAGTAACATTACCTGTATCTTATGGAAAAGGTAATTATACAAGAATGGCATCTTCTGTAAATGATGGGATTTATTGTTATGTCGAAGTCGCAAATACGTCAGATGATGGCACTACATTGAATGTTCATTTGAGAAATATTACATCAAAGGCTATTACACCTAGTGGTTTTTGGTGGCAGACTTTTGGCGCTTACACAAAAGGTAGCAGTAGTAGTGGCAGCGGTGGTTATGAAGGTGGTAAAGATTTACCTGATGAATAGAAAGGAGTTTAGGTTATGATTTTAAGTTTGAAAAATAGTTTAAAAACTACTTTCTCTAAAGAGAAAGTTTTGTTAGTTTTGGAGTATGCGAAACGTCAAATTATTGAACAGGCGAAAAATTGTCTTGTGGGTTCTGAAAAGAAGTCTAATGTTGATAAGGCAGTTGTTATGTTTATAAAGTCGAATTTTGTGTCTTCAAATCCGTTAATTTCGTTATTAATTAATATTTTGATTGATAATGTACCTTTAATAACTCAATGTGTTTATGATAGTTTGAAAAAATATGTTGATGGTTTAACAGAGGTGTAAATGATTAATTACAAACTACTTGATAAACAAAAGGAGTTTGTTGAGATACCACATAACAATCCTCTTGATGTTGCAATATATCAAGGTGGATATGGTAGTGGGAAAACTTGGTGTGGTGCATTATTAGGGATTATGTTAGCAAAAAAATATGCTGGTTCAAGAGGACTTGTCGGAGCAAAAGAGTATGAATTGGTACGTAAAACTACTTTAGTTACGTATTTGGAGCATTTAGAGTCATTAGGTTATCGAGAAGGTGTTCATTATAGTTATAACAAAGTTGATAAGATTATTAAATTTAAAAATGGCTCTGAAATATTGTTTTCTGCTTTTGATGATCCAGAAAGATTTAAGTCTTTGAACTTACATTGGGCAGAAATTGAAGAGGCATCTCAAATTGATGATGCCTCTTTTAAACAATTGTTAGGTAGATTAAGAAATACATATCGTGGCAAGGATTGGAAGAATTTTAGATATAGGTTGTTTGGACATACAAACCCTCAATCTGATAAGGGGTGGATTTGGCGTAGGTTTGTGGAACAAAAACAAGAAAATTATAGATTGATTCTTGCCCCAACTACAAACAATATATATTTACCTGAACATTTTATTAAATCATTAAAAGATAATTTTGATGAAGAATATTATAAAATTAATGTTTTAGGTGAATTTGGTGATTATTCAAGTGGCTTAGTTGTTAAGGGTTTTTCAGATTTAAATTTGAAACATTTAAAATATGTTCCGAATTTGCCATTGCATATCACTTGTGATTTCAACGTTGATCCTATGTGTTGGGTGTTGGCTTATATCGATAAGGATAATGTTTATTATTTTGATGAATTAGTTATTGAGAAAACCACAACGGAACAATGTATTCAAGAATTAATTAGGCGTTATCCCAAACACGAAGCTGAAATTATTATAAATGGTGATGCTTCAGGTGATAATAGGACGACACAGAGTGAATTTACGAATTATGCAATTATAAGAAAAGCATTATATAATCACGGTTATGATAGAAAACAGGTTAAATTCCATTTGAGGGATTATAATCCTCCAATATTGAATAGAATTTCTGCATTTAATGCAAAAGTAAGAAATTCGCAAGGTGAAAATCACTTATTTGTGGATGAAAGAAGATGTAAATGGTTGTTGTACAATTTGTATAATTTATCATTTAAAGAAGGTACTAGCATTGTTGATGTACCGACATTTTCTCAAATTAAAAATAATAGAGATAGTAAGTTTTTGGAACATCCTTTTGATGCAGCAAGTTATTTGACAGAATATTATTGGCGAATAAAATAACGGATTTTTAAGGGTGGTTTTTAACTGCCCTTTTTTTATCAATATAGTGGTGCTGTTATATACATAGGAAAAGCCATTATTGCAGCATATATTGTTGGAAAGATTGAAAATAAATATTTAAGAATAATAAATATTATTTTAGCAATAAATAATAGTAGTTTTGTTATTAAACAATCTGAAAACATACACATTATTAAGTATAAAAATATAGTATTTGTTATTATCGAAAAGATAAATGAAATTATCGAAAATATTGAATATATTTTATTTTGTAGAATAAAATGAGTTGTTATAAATTTTGATTTTTTGTTTGCAATAAAATATATTGTAGTTATTGTTATTTACTTGAAAA
>JBNMJS010000103.1:0-4960 GCA_050873965.1 Cyanobacteriota bacterium
AATTCTTAATAATCTTTTTTAAATTAATGACAATGTTGTTCTCCATGATGATGACCATGACAATGATGATGTTCCCCACCACAACTATTTTCACCAGTTAACAATGTATCGTTTAAATATTGATTAACAACTTCTTCAATACCTAATTCTGGGCAACCGGCAACGATTTTTACACCATTTTGAGCAAATATTGCCATTGGACGTCCACCCATTCCACCGGCTAAAACCAAATTTGCTCCTTGTGAAGCAATCCAATTAGCACTTTGACAAGAAATTCCTTCTTCTGGTACTTTCTTTTCGATACTTAAAATTTCCTTAGTTTCAGGATTAACTTCTACAAAAGTAAAATATTCACAATGTCCAAAATGTCCACATAATTTTTCATCTGCTGATGGAATTACAATTTTCATAATTTTATCTCCTTTTAACTTTTCTATATTAGATTGCAATATTATTGCACTTTCTAACGCTTCTGTTTCAGTCATATCATGATTTTGAGCATATTCTTTTAAAATATTCAAAACATCTTCATTTATTCGCCTGTTGAATGAAACTTTTTTTCTACAAGTTTTCTTTCTTCCTGCAAATTCACGTTTTCCACCCCAACAGTTATTTTGATTACAACTATTTTTTTTCATATCTTGACCTTTTTTTAATATTAATATACAATCTTGATAATGTCAATACATAATCAAGAATTTTTATAAATCGGAGGTATTATGAAAGTAATAATAGTAGGTGGTGGTGCTTGTGGAGCGAGTTGTGCAACGAGATTAAGAAGACTGGATGAAAGTTGCGAAATTACGATTTTAGAACGTACAAACGAAGTTTCTATTGCAAATTGTGGATTACCATATTATTGCTCAAATGTTATAAATGATAGAGATAGAATTTTAGTGTCAAATCCTAAAAAATTTAAAGACAGTTTTAATATAGATGTAAGATTAAATACAGAAATTGTTGAAATTAATAGAAAAGAAAAATATGTTCTATCTAGTACCGGTGAAAAATTTGATTATGACAAACTCGTTTTAGCACAAGGTGGAAATCCAATCATTCCTAAATTAAATGGGATTGATAGACAAAATATTTTTACTGTTAGGACACTAAAAGATGCTGATAAAATTAAAGAATATATTTCAAAAAACGAAGTAAGAACTGCTGTTGTCATAGGGGCAGGCTTTATTGGAATAGAAATGGCTGAGAATTTAGCACATTTAGGAATTGAAACCAAAGTAGTAGAATTAGCAAATCAAATTCTAACACCGGTAGATTATGAAGTGGCTTGTTTTGCTCAAAATGAAATGCGAGCCAATGGCGTTGAATTAATATTATCAGATGGCGTCAAAAGTTTTTCTGAAACAAAAATAGAATTAAATTCCGGACTTCAAATTGATTATGATATGGCAATTTTATCAATTGGAATAAATCCTGAAACAACACTTGCAAAAAAATCAGGACTAGAAGTTAACAGAGGGATAAAAGTTGATGATAGAATGCAAACTAATGACGAAAACATTTATGCCGGTGGCGATAGTGTAGAAGTAAAAAGTTTTGTAACTAATAATGATGTATTAATTCCATTAGCAGGTCCTGCAAACAGACAAGGAAGAATTATTGCAGATAATATTTGCGGTATTAATTCGATTTACAAAAAATCACAAGGAACATCTGTATTGAAAGTTTTTGATTATACTGTTGCATGTACAGGGTATAATGAAAAACTATTAAAAAGAGAAAATATTCCTTATTGGAAAATATTTGTATTTGGAAATTCTCATGCAGGATATTATCCGAATTCGACATCTACTTTATACAAACTTTTATTCAACAATGATGGCAAAATCTTCGGAGCGCAAGCCGTAGGACAAGAAGGAACAGAGAAACGAATTGATGTCATAGCATCAATAATGAGAAATAATGGCACTATTCAAGAACTTTTAGATAGCGAACTTTGTTATGCTCCTCCTTATTCCTCAGCAAAAGACCCTGTTAATATTTTGGGTATGTGTGCAGATAATGTGCTAAAAGGTTTTGTTAAACCTGCGTTTTATGAAGATTTGGATAACTCATTTATTGTAGATGTCCGAATACCGGAAAGTTTTAATGCAAAAACAATAAATGGAGCAATAAATATTCCAATAGAAAAATTAAGAGAAAGATTAAATGAAATTCCAAAAGACAAGAAAGTTATTTTAATTTGTAATTCAGGATATACAAGTTATTTGGCATCAAGAATTCTTATTCAAAATGGTTTCAATAATGTTTATTCTTTTATGGGTGGAATGAAATTATATTCAGAACTTCAAAGAGATAAAGAACGTAAAACAATAAAATCACAAGCATTAGTTCCTGCTACAAGTTCTCATATAAATAAACAAGAAATTGTAAAAATCGATGCCAGTGGTTTATCGTGTCCGGGACCAATTATGAAATTAGCTGAAAATATTTCTAAACTTAATAACGGAGAAATTTTAGAGATAACTTCAACAGATAAAGGTTTCTATTCCGATGTTGAAGGGTGGTGTGAATCAACTGGAAATAGTTTAATTAACATTAATACTGTTGATAAAAAGATAGTTGCAACAATACAAAAAGGACAATTTTTAAAAGAAAATCAAATTGTTACAACTAAAAATGGACAAACAATAGTTGTATTTTCAAATGATTTAGATAAGGCAATGGCATCATTTATTATTGCTAATGGAGCGAAAGCAAGTGGCAAAGATGTTACTATGTTCTTTACTTTTTGGGGCTTGAATATTTTAAGAAAAGAAAATGTAAAAGTAAGAAAATCGTTTATTAATAAAATGTTTGATATGATGATGCCAAAAGGGACTAAAAATTTAACTCTTTCTAAAATGAATATGGGAGGCATAGGCTCTATGATGATGAAATGGGTTATGAAAAACAAGAATATTTCTACTCTTTCAGAATTGATTACACAAGCACAAAAGAATGGAATTAAGTTTATTGCTTGTAATATGTCAATGGATGTCATGGGAATAACAAAAGAAGAATTGATTGATGGAGTAGAAATTGGAGGAGTTGCAAAATACATTGCAGAAAGCAACAATGCAAATTCAAATTTATTTATATAATAAATATGTAAGTACCCAAATGTTATTATTTTTTACAATTCACTAATAACAATATTTACATCTTTTATAAATAAACGTAAAATAAACATTTGGGAATAATACAACATTTCTTGCATGGATTTATAAAATTTGTTAATATCAATATATGGATAAACTAATAGAGAATTTAAAAGAAGTCGGACTAAATACGTATGAAGCAAAAGTTTATCTTGCTTTGTTGAAGAAATTCCCAGCAACAGGTTACGAAGTTAGCAAATTGGCAGACATACCACAATCTAGAACGTATGATACTCTTAAAATTCTCACAAACAAACAAATTGTAACTGCTACAACTGACAAACCTGTTATGTATTCTCCAATAAAACCAAAAGAATTAACAAAAAGATACAAAAGAAGAATTACTGCAAATATTGATTTTCTAGAAAAACACTTACCAGAAGTTAAAGACAATTACATTGAGCCAGTATTATCAATAAGTGGTGAAAATAAAATTCAATCAAAATTAAAAGAAATCATTAAAAGTGCAAAAAAAGAAATTTATATCGAATTGTGGTCACAAGATTTCAAACAAATAGAAAAAGACTTGCTTGATGCCTATAACAGAAACGTTGAAATCAGAATCGTAGGTTATGATAGACTTCAAAGTTCATTTGGATTAGTTTACGAACACCCATATTCAAAAAAATTAGAAAAATATTTCAACGGTAGAGTCATCGTTGTAGCAGTCGATGATAAAGAAGGTCTATTTGGCAAAATACACTCAAACTCGGAAGAATCTATTAGTAGCATTTGGACTAAAAACCCTGATATTGTATTCCTTATCAAAGAACTAATTATTCACGATATGATTGTTTTAGATATACAAAACAAACTACCAGAAGAACTGATGTATGTTTATGGTTCAGGACTTAAACGTCTTTATGATAAAGTTTTGGGGACAAATAACATCTATAGAAATACTTAAAAAACTATTCTTGTTCAAAATTGTTTGTAATCATGTGAATATATTCAAGAATTTGAGAGAAATAACTAAGACTGCAATCACCGTTTAATATAATATCAACAAAAGAACGAGATGGAACAACATATTTTTGACCAGCCTGCAAGATATACTCCCAATGCTTTTTAGCATTTTCGGCATCTTGATTTCTTTCTTCTGTCGCTCTTGTCATAAAACGTTTTCGTCTTAATTCAATATCAGTTTCTATATAAATTTTTACATCAAATATATCTTTAATATCTTCATACATAGTAGCCATACCCTCAACTACAACAATCTTGTTTGATGTAATTGGTATTGATTTCGGTATAGATACACCTGTACCGTTTGGAAGATATTCAGGAATCATTATATCTTGACCTTGAGAAATTGCTTTCAAATCTTCTCTCAAAACATCTAATTGAAAACTTGATGGAGAATCAACATCATAACCATTATCTCTCAAAGCATCAAATGAACCGTATTTTTCAATCAATGCTGAAATGTCATTAAAATAGTTGTCAGTCGTAACAATAGATACAGGCAATGACAACTTAGCAATAACATTTTTTATTTCTGCACAAATCGTAGATTTACCAGATGCAGACTCACCTGTAATACCTATCAAAATTCTTTTATTAGGATTATTAATTAATCTCTTAGAAAATCTTGAAATAAAATCAGGCTTAATATCAATAAAAACAGGCATTTGTGCATGTCTATCGTATGCTAAAACCTGTTTAAACTTTGTTTGAAGATAAAACGCCAACAACTCACGTCCTGTCTTTTGCGAAAAATCAGGTTTAAAGATTTTATCTGACGAATTTACTTCTTTTGATATTAAAGGGTAAACCCTATCATTATTGTTCTCGTTATCCAT
>JBNMJS010000104.1:0-4744 GCA_050873965.1 Cyanobacteriota bacterium
CACTTTGTACAAACATCAAATGATGCAATTCTATATTCAATATGGTTATTAGTTGGAGTAATCTTGATTAAATAACTACTTGTCCAAAAACTTCATTCTTATTTCATCACGTTTCTTTTCATCAGAAACAGAAATATGCAAGGTCTTATCCTTTGAAGTTTCACCCTTAACAATAGAAATAGAAGTCTTTGGCACTTTCAAATACTTAGACAAAAACTCAACCAATGCCTTATTAGCCTTATTCTCAATAGGTTGAGCAGTAACTTTAATCTTTATCATATCATCTGATAACATTATCTGGTTTTTAGATGCATTAGGTGAAATTCTTATCTTCAAGACAATTCCATCATCACAAAATCTAATATTTTCTTCTACACCCATTATAAATTTCTCACTATTCCAACAACCTGACCAATAATATACAAATCATTCATATCTTCACCCTTGATGACACGTATATTATAATTTGGATTATCAGATTTTATAATAATTTCATCTACATTCTTTGACAACCTTTTTACAAAAAATTCTGATTTATAACAAAATACATAAACCTTATTGTCAACAATCTGATTATCTTCCCAATGTTGAACAATCAACCTATCACCACTATTTATTGATGGTGACATACTATCACCCTTAGCACATATCATTGAATACTTTTTCGATTCTGAATAAGTAACAAACAAAGTCTTTGGCAACTGAACAATAAACTTTTCTTCTGAAAAAGTAACAGTTCCCATTCCACAACTAGCAAAAACTTCTGGATAATAATCAACCGTAATCATCTTATCCTCAGTACAAGATTGCATTATTTTCACATCAAAAAACTTCTCAATTTTTTCCAATTCACTAACTGTCAACTCACTATGATTTTTCATTCTATTACTGATAGATTGTCTTGTTACACCAAGACTCTTTGCCAAAACACTTTGATTAACAGCCATGCCTGTTTTCTTATGCAAAATTTCAAAAATTTCATTAATTTTCATTAAAATAGCTCCATTGACTATTGACATTTGTCAATTGTAAATTTACAATAACTATACAATGTAAATAAACAATTTACATTAAAACATATTTTGACAAATTAGTCAAATACAATTATTAGACTTGGATATACGATTTACCGTTAAGAAAGAGGCTCAAAATGTACAATGAAATTCCCCTATTTTTTCTACGTCATTCTACGAAACAATGGAATGCTACAGCAATAGATTGTTACAACCTAAACTGTAACTGCGAAAAATGTTTTATATATAAAACTTATTTTCAAAAATACAAACAAGAATGCATGATGAAATACTGTGTGAAATATTTTCTTATGAAATTAGGAGCACCAAAACCTAAGAATAATGTAAAAATTTGTTAATAAACAACACAAATTACACAATATTTTTTATTGATAAATATTATAACAATGAAAGTTTAAGCAATATGAATACTGTTACCAACAAAATATCTATCCCGACATATCATAATATAAATTTTCAAAGTAGAAATAATCAACAGAAAACAGAACGAAATGATAATTCTACTAGAAATATTCTTGTGTCTTCACTCATCGCATTAGCATCATTGTCTGTACCAACAGTAGAAGCAAATGCCGACACAAACATTGATAAGATAGAAATCATATCTAACAACAATGACATAAAAGATGAAACTGCTACAAAAATGAAATTAAGCAGTACAGCAAATGGGAATGTCTATTTTGATAAAAAAAATAACATGTATTATAGTTGGAACGACAAAAAACAAGTCTTTAACAAAGCAAAAAATGTCGATTCTGTACTTAAAACAGGTTACATCAAAACAAAAAAAGGTTCATACTTAGACCAAAATGGAAACATGTTTATTGAAAATGTCAAAGGCAAAATGTTATGCCCACGTCATGCACGTCTTTATGATTTACCTTACGAAATGGCAAAAGTAGATGATTATCAAAAAACATCTATTTCAGATTTAGGTATTTTCTATGACAAAGAAAATAAAAAATATTTAAAATGGAACGAAGAAAATCAAACTTGGGACAATTCAAAAGTAACAGACGTAACACAAAATGGAAAATTTATATCTGACGGCAAAGCATACAGAGCATTATATAATGGAAAAGAAGAAATAACTAAAAAAGAATTTTATGCAGATAAATACGACCTATTCCAAACAAATAATGATACAATTTATGCAGACAAAAACATTTTAAGTGATAAGGGATATTTTGTATGGCACAAAGATAGTGAACAGTTTGAAGAATTTGGGCCAAGAATAGAACGCAAACAAATGCTTACAAGTAATGTTGATGGCAAGATAGACAATTTCGTTCAAGGTAGCATTGGTGATTGTTGGCTATTATCTGCAATCAACGGATTAAAAAGACACCCAAAAGGCAAAGAAATCTTAGAAAAATCACTATCAATTGATAAAGATAATAATATAACAGTAACCCTACAAGGTCCCCAAAAGCAATATACATTCTCAAAAGCAGAATTAGACAGCACGTTAAACACTCATGATTATTACTATTCAACAGGTGATAGAGATGTGTTAGCAATCGAATTAGCAGTTGAAAAATTCAAAGAAGAAACAACAAAAAATTATGGTAACAAACGTGTAACAAACATGTATAACTATTACATACCACCACAACAAGAAGATATGCCACTAGAAGGTGGGCAAACATACAATTCATTACATATATTAACAGGTCTGCAAGCAAACAGAATTTTTAAAACTTATGCTCCAAATGTTATTTTAACAAACAACACAGCAGATATTGGTCAACTTGATGAGAAAAAAGTACAAAAAATTCTAGACAATCCAAACAACATTGTACTTGCCGGATATAAAACGAATCAAAACTCAGGTCATGCTGTTGTACTATGTTCAATGGATAAAGATAATGTCTATGTAATCGATAGCGATATTGAATTAACTAATCCAAACAGAAAAGTTAAACCTACTCCAATGAATAAAAAAGAATTCTTTGATAATATAATTGATATTACATATACAGACTTATCAAAACCAATAACGGAGAAACTGTCTCAACCAACTAGGACAATGATTAAAACGTCAGAAAATGCTAGACAAATCATTGGTGGAGATTTATATTTGTAAAAAATATGATTTTTTAACAAATTAGTACTATAATAAATAGTGTAAAAATATGTAACAAAACGTATTCAAAAAGTTAATTATTAAAGATTAAAATACTTTATTCAAATATAATAGTGTGTAGGAATTATTGAAATGTTTGAAAATTTAAAGAAATCATTTGAAAAAATTCAAAAAGTAAACCCAAAATCATTATGGTTAAGTTTTAGTCAAGCACAAAAAGTTAATCGTAGAGATTATGTTGATTTACTAACATCTAATACAGAATTACAAACTCTTGCCGACGAGAGAAGGTTGGAAGCAATGGTTGGCGAACAAATAAAGACTGACTTCCCTGAAATCAGTGATAAGTCTTTTGAATTATTGGTTGATGCAACAATGCATTTAATCAGAAAGAAACAGCTTCAAGCCACAGATGATATTTGTTTTAAATAATCATCAACAACTTAAAAAAAATATAAGCGAGATAATATTTATCTCGCTTTTTTACTAAAAAACTCTCTTTACTCTTTTTTCTTTTTATTCGTTTATTTTCGATATTCTTTCAAGTTTGTCATACATTTATAAACAAACTCTATACTTTTGTCATCAGCCTTTTCTAAATAATCATGGATACGTTTTATCAATAAATCGTGTGCCTCAAAATGTTCAAAATCGAACAAAGATTTCACATCTATATCAAAAACTTTCGCCAATTTCTCAATATTTTCTGGCTGTGGGAAATGCAAACCGTTTTCCATTTTAGAAATATTTGGTGGTTCCATACCTATCATTTCCGCTAACTTCTCTTGAGTAAAACCACTACGTTTTCTCAATTCTCTTATTCGTTTACCAAATTTTGCTTTTAAAGAATTCATGTTATACCTTTTTTTATTCATTTATATTTTATAATACTTTACCTACTCTAACTATAATGTTATACGATAAAAAAGCAAAAAAAAATTACATACTACGACAATCATTATATAATATTTTATTGACACACATTATATAATAATATAGAATATAACAAAATAGGCATATTTTCAAACGAAAATTTTAATATATTTTTGTCTGTTTACTCCACAGACAAGGGGCTGCCACGGCGAAATGAAATTTGTGATGATATTTCATTTCGTTGCCCTACAAAATATAAAAATAATATAAAATTTTCTTTAATAACTTCAAAATTGATATATAATACTCGTAAGAAAAGAGGTAATAATGAAGGGAACAGCATTCAAATTTGGAGATAACATCTCTACAGACCATATAGCACCAGGAAGATTATTTCACTTACGTTCAAATCTTCCTGAATTCGCAAAACACGTATTAGAAGATGCAGACGAAACTTTCGCATCAAGAATGAAAAAAGGCGATTTCGTGGTTGCTGGTAACAATTTCGGGCTAGGTTCATCTAGAGAACATGCACCACAAATAATTAAAATTGCTGGAGTTGGTGCAGTTTTAGCAAAATCTTTTGCTAGAATTTTCTACAGAAACGCTATCAATATCGGATTATTAGCAATTGAATGTGATACTGATGGTATTGATGCAGGTGATGAACTTGATTTAGATATTGAAAAAGGTTGCATTCATAACCTAACAAAAGGTACTATGATTGCAATAGAACCATTACCACCAGTTA
>JBNMJS010000105.1:0-4739 GCA_050873965.1 Cyanobacteriota bacterium
ATAGAGTTTCGGAACTCGTGAATTTACAAATATTTTTAATATACTAGTAAATTCACTCAAACACCTCAACATAGAGCAGAATAAAACAATGATGGTTCATTACGTTAAGGTCGAATTTTATTATGTAAAATTTGTTAGGTAATTGTTGTTGAAAACAACACAGTAGGCACGAAAACAAAAACGAAACCTTATAGCGAATTTGTTTGAGTGATTTTGAAACATAAAAAATGTACAAAATCACGAGTTATTCGCTTCAATGGTTGAGTGCTAATATTTTCGCGACTACTCTAGCGTGCCTTTTCTTTCTTTTTCTACTGTTTTCTTTCTTTGGGCTTCGCAACTCCGAAAGAAAGAAAACAGTAAAAATAAAATAATCAAAGAAATGTTGCGAATTAATTAAACTAATTAAAAATTTGAATGGATGCCGAAACAAGTTCTGAATAACTCTATAAATGCAAAACAACAAACCCTGTGCGTTAAACACAGGGTTCGTTGTTTTGTATAACATGTCTGTATGGAATTGTTATGCTTGTGGTTGTGATGGTGCAAATTTCGCAATTAAATCTGCCAAATTAGCATCATTTGCCTTAATTGCATCAGCTACGCTATCATAACCTTTACCATCATTAGCACTTGCTAACCAACCTTGAACAGCTGAGATGATTTCATTTGTTGGTGCAGTTACATCAGTGTAACTACCTTTTCCGTCAGAAGTCTTAACTTTATCAATACCACTCATTTGGATACCGTGAGCTAAGTCTTTTGAATCCTTACCAACTACATATAATGCATCGCCAACGGCACTTTCACCTTCACCTGCAGATTTTTTAATATTAAACAAGATTGTTAAATCATCTGCTTTTTGTGCAAGGTTAAGAACATCATTTTCACCTTCAAAATCAGAGATAACTAATTTATCCTTAGCAAAATCAAATTTGTTATCTACGTTATAAATATCGTTATCACCGATTTTGTCGCTTACTGTTTGTTCTGTATTATCTTTTACTGTTGAGAAGTCGTATTTGTTGTTACCAGATTTATAGATTTCTGTTAATTCAGCTTTTGCTTTTGTATCTTTACCATCAAATACGTCTGATGCACTTTCGTAGTTGTTAGCATTCAAGAAGTTTTGAACATCGTTAGTAATATTTGCTATTGATGTTGTAACATTATCAGTTATTGAAGAACCATTTAAGTTGATATTTTCAATTTTGTGGTCAACATCTACTGTTGTTGTTGCACCTTCTTCTTCTTTTGATGTATCAGGAACTGTTACTTTTGTTGTGAAGTAATCATTTATAGCAACACCATTGATGTTAGAACTATTGATGCCTTTAGTATCAGTGATGATTAAGTCACCTTTAGCACCAGTCTTATCTACATCAAATACATAACGTAGATTTTCTGAAGTTAAATCTTTAACATTGATGTTAAGAGTATCTTTACCACCATCATCGTAGATATCAACACTAGTCTTCAAGTTTTCTACATTGTAAACATCATTACTTGTTTCACCAGTTGAGTAAATTTCTGATGAACCTTTTGCACCGATATTGAAAGTATTGTTACCGGCTTGTTCAAGGATTACATCATTTTTATTGCTACCGTTAATTACATCATCATATTTTGTACCCATGATGTTTTGACCAGAAATAGTAAGACCATTTAAGTCGATTTCTTTACCATTAACAGTTACATTTGATGCACCTTCGCCATCTTTAAAGAAGTCTTTTACAGTTGTAGTTTCTGTATAGTCTTTAGTTAAGGCAGTATTTGCTTTTGTTGCATCTGTTGAGTAAGTTAAGTTCTTTCCTGAACCATAAGAATATACATTATCTTTTACTTGCTCATAACCTTTTTGAGCAACAGTTGCTAGATTTTTATAAGCTGCTTCAGAAATAGCCTCTGCATCACCTTTTTTATAAGTTTTTGTTGTGATTTCAGTATAACCACTCTGTTCATCTTTTGAAAGTTTACCGAATGCTTCTTCAGTAATAGCAGGTTCTTCGCCTTTTTGATAAGTCTTAGTTATTATTTCAGTATAACCTTTTTGAGCATCTGTTCCGATTTTAGTGTGATCAGCTTCTGTGATGATATTACCATCTTTTTTCCAGAACGTGCCAGTTGCTTCAGTACCTTTTACTGTAGTTTCAGTTGTTTGTTTTCCTGTAACAACATCTGTGTATAAATTATCACCTTTTTTATTTGTTAATTGTTCTGTATAAGAACGAGTGATAATTAAATCGTTGCTAGCACCGTTTTTGCTATATGATAGTTTGTTTTCATTGATTTTTAAATCAATTGATGCACCTTCTGTTCTTATACCAGTGATAACGTCGTTACCATCACCGTTTGCGATGTTGATAGTCTTTTTACCCGCACCGTCAATGATGATTGTATCATTACCTTTACCAGCAGTAATTGCATCGTCACCAGCACCAGTATAGATTTTATCTGCCTTAGCAGAACCTGTGATAACATCGTTGCCAAATGAACCAACGATTTTACCTTTACCGGTTACTGCGATATCTTTAACTGTAACACCTGCTAGTTTGTCAGCATTCTTAGAATCTTTGAAATAATCTTTGATTGTTGTAGTTGCTGTTTCAGCTGGAGTACCTTCTGTCTTTTCACCAGCAGGAACTGCGTCTTTTTCAATACGTGTAATGATTAAGTCATTACCTGATTTTGCATAAGATAATTTACCTTCTGATAAGCCACTTAAAGTAACTTTATCAGCCTTTGCAATACCTGTAATCACGTCATTGCCGTCACCGTTTGCAATAGTGATAGTCTTTTCTCCTGCACCTGTGATATTGATTGTATCATTACCTTTACCAGCAGTGATTGCATCATTACCAGCACCTGTTGAAATTTTATCATTATAATTTGAACCAATAAATGTATCATTGAAGATTGTACCATTCATTGTTTGACCTTTTTTAGCATCTTGTTGGTCAAATTTTAATAGTTGTTGAATAGCGTTTTCAAGTTTAACTTCGTTTCCACCAACACTAATATTTACGTTCTTTTCTGATTTTAATGCGTCTTTAATAGTTACTTGACCAAGATTTGCATTTTCTTCGCCTTTAACAGATACAATTACATCATTACCTTTCAATGTATATTCCAATTTTGAGCCTTGAGCGAATGATAATGTATCTTTACCTGTTGCGTAAACTGTATCGTTACCGAATGATGTTTTTGCATCAGTATTAAAGATATAAGTATTGTTTCCGCCTAAACCATACATTTTGTCGTTTTTAGCAGAACCTGTGATTGTATCGTTTGTGAATCCACCAACGATTTTACCTTTGCCTGATACTGCAACGTTTGTTACACCGTCAAGTTTGCCAGCATTTTTATCGTTTTTGAAGTAATCTTTGATTGTTGTAGTTTCTGTTATTGATTCGTTAGCATGTTCATAAGTTTCTGACATAGTGTAATTAGTGTCTTTTTCATATAACTTATTAACTGCTGTGTTATTATCTTCACCTGTTTTAGCGTCTGTTGTTAGTTTACCGTCTTTATCTAAATATACTTGTGAAGTATAAGTATCATCTTTTGTTATTGAGTATTTACCGTCAGCAGATTGATATAAATTACCAGTAATTGCTTTATTGTCTTCTGCTTCTGTTGTTAGTTTACCATCTTTATCAACATACATTTGTTTTGCATTTTCTGTTGATTTAGCATCTGTTGTAGCAGTGCCATCAAGTTTTTTGTAGAACTCTCTTGTAGCAACTAAGTTGTTACCTGATTTAGAATAATCAACTGTTGTATCAACTGATGAAAAGTTTAATTTAACTTTATCAGCCTTTGCAATACCTGAGATTACATCATTGCCATCAAAATCTTTGATGTTGATAGTTTTTTCGCCTGCACCTGTGATATTTATTGTATCATTACCTTTGCCAGCAGTAATTACATCATCACCAGCACCTGTTGAAATTTTATCTGCTTTGTCAGTACCAGTAATGATGTCGTTAAACATTGAACCATTTATTTTTGTACTTTTTGCTGAAACAGTATTTGTATAATAATCTAAAATGCTTTTCTTATCTTCACCGATTTGAATTTCTTTAACAGATGATTTTGTTGAGTTACCATCTTTTGAGAAATAATTTTTGATAGTAATTGTTTGTGTAGTACCATCAGTATAAATTAATTTTAAATCTTGTCCTTCTTTCGTTGTTGAAAATTTGTCAGCATCATAATTTGCGTTGTCAAATTTTAAAACGTCTAAACCTTTGTTTACTGATGTGTCAATTGTTACGTTTCCATCTGTTTTAGTAATTGTAACTATATCGTTTGATTTTGTTAATTTAGCGATATGTTCAATACTTATGTTTTTTGTTTCTGTTTCAGTCATAAATAATCCCCTTTTTCCTTTCGCTTCTACTTTGCTGTACTCATTAGTCATAATACACAAAAAAAAAAAAACGCAAGGTGCGAATTGGTGAAATAGTGGAAATTGTGATAAAAATTTACATAAAAATTAGAATTATTTTTATGTATAAAATGTTTTACTTGATGCTATGGGTGTATTATTTGTTTGATAAATTTACGAAGTAAATTTTTTTATTTAGTATAGAGTCATTCCGAATTTATTTTGGAATCCAATACGGAAGAGATGCTGAAACGAGTTCAGCATGACAGTATAAAACAAATCAGTATAAAACAAACCCTGTGCATTAAGCACAGGGTTTGTTGTTTTGTATAACATGTCAGTATGGAAT
>JBNMJS010000106.1:0-4732 GCA_050873965.1 Cyanobacteriota bacterium
CAGCATTGTATTTGTTAACAACATCAGCGAATAAAAGTGCCATAATCTGCTCTCCTTAGTGAACTTTGTAATTGAAACTCTCTATGTATATATAAAGTATATACTTTCTAAAAAATTGACTTTTTTATAACAAAAAAATGTAATTCTTGTTACAAAAGTTAATAATTATTTTTAAAAGTATTGTTATTGTTGAGTTTTACCTCTGTTTTGAATTTTGAAGTAAAAAGGATTGTTTATGGCTAAAAAGAAAAAATATTCTGATAAGGAAAAAACATTTATAAATAACAGGCATGTTGAAATGTTTAATAAATCCCTAGATGGGATTGATTTGATTTTAGATGGTATTTTGAATGATTTACATTCTTATGATGAATCGTTTTTAGAATTACCAAAGACATTTATTAGTGCATTTGATTTTGTTATTTCTTCTTTGACAAAAATACAAAAGGCTCAAAGATTGGCTTTGGGTTTAGATAATGAGGTTATTACAGAAGAAATTGAACCTAAGATAAGCATTATTGAAAATGTTGATGTGAATAAAATCTAGTCAAAATGTTATTTGTGAAAAAAGTATAGTTGTAGTTTGTGGGTTTTTCTCACGTAGTAAGGAAAAGGAGTTTTTATGACATTTGAGTATATTGTAGAAAAAGAAAATAATCAGAAATCTGTTTCTAAAAATATGGAAGCTGAGATAGTTAAGAGTGTTGTTGATGATTATAAAAAATATAATGATGCTCGTTCTACAAATTTATCAAAATCTAATGCAGTAATTGATGAAGTATTTTTTAAGAATAAATATTCAAATATTACTGATAAAAATGAACGTTGGAAATCAAAAGTTAAAATGTGCAAGGCATATATGTTTTATCAAACATTGAAAGCGTTTATATGGAAAAATATTTATTCAAATATAAACAGTATGTTTGATGTTTCTGGTGAAAATCATGATTCTGATAATTTTTCTAACAAACAAAAGGCTGTGTTGGTAGATATGCTAGAGAAAATGGATTATCAAAAAACATGTGATAGTGTAATTGATAATGCAATTTTGTATGGTGAATTGATTTCTTTTACTGCTTGGAAAAAGAAGTATGAAGAGTATCGCCGACCAATTGATTTTTTCAAAAATATGTTTAGTGAAGATGTAACAAAATTACCTCAGATTGTTGAAGCAATGAAAAATGGTGAAAGTCATTGGGTTGATACTCGCAAAATTTATGATAATCCATATATTTATCCTGTATCACCTGCAGATATTGTTTTTGATGTTACTCAATTAAATAATTGGGACGATTGTCCGAAGATTTATAGAGCGTTTAAGACACCTGATAATATCATTAACAATAGGTTTTTCTCTGTAGATAAAGAAACAGCACATAATATTAGACAGTTGTTAAATAGCGAGAAAATTGATAATTTAGATTCTCAAAAGAAAGATAACTTGAGAGATGAAGTTGTAAATGGTTCTACCGTTGAAGTGTTGGAACATTGGGGCGATTTTATTTTGCCATCAGGTGAAGTTTTGAAAAACTGGCATGTTGTCGTTGTCGGAAGAAAGTATCTTGTTCAATTCGAAAAAAATGATAGTACTATCAATCCATTTACTTATGGAGCATTGGTAACTGATCCTGATACTAAAAGAGGGATTAGTCCTTTATATTGTGTTTTGTCTTTGGCAAGTTCTCAAGAGGGATTTTTGAATAGAACTATTGATATGCAATCTTTGACAGAAAATCCACCATTGTTAGCACCTGAAGGATTTTTTGACGAGGAAGAAATTGCATTGTATCCAGGAAAAATTATTGAATATGGTGACAATTTGTCTTCTGTGAATGCGTTCAAACAACTTACATTTAATTCAAGTGTGTTTGGAAGTAATATAGAGTTTTTGGATAGTTTGATGTGTGAAGTATCAGGTATTTATCCAAGTATGATTGGCATACAAGAAAATTCTACAAAAACTGCAACAGAAATCAATACAAAAACTCAAGGTCAGTTAACAAGATTGTCAATGCTTTTGGATATTATCAATCAATATTTTATTATTCCAAATGTGAAAAATATCGCTAAATTGGCTGCTGATTTCAAACACGGCAAAGAGTCTGTTTACGTAAATCAAAATAATAACCAAGAAACAATTGTTATTGATGATGAAATAAGACAGGCAGAATATAAGTACACATATTCCGATAGAAATGTAATTAATGAAAAATCTGCAAATGCAGATTTGTTGGTTCAAGCAGTTGAAAAATTCGCTCAATTGATACCTTTGGATATTCCAGAAATCTTTACTTGGTACTTTGAGCAAAAAGGTGTTGAAAATCCTGAACGATTTTTCGACCAAGCTGGATTGGAATTGCGACAAATAGAAAATAATCAAAAAATGGCTCAATTGAAACAACAAATGTTGTTAGCTGAGGCTCAAAATCAACAAATACCCCAAAATGCTGATGATTCAGTATTTCAACAAAATCCACAAATGATGAATGCTGTTGCTGGCATGCAACAGCAACTCATTGGTGGTGGTGAACAAGGACAAAATACTCAAGATGAGAAAGTTTTACCTCAAGAGTTGTTGTCAGCTGAACAAAACAGAAAAGGTAATCAATTTAATGTTTCTACATTGTTGAATATGTTTTCTAAAATACCTTCAATGTTAAAAAATAGTCTATTTAGTAATAAGGAGAATAAGTAATGGCTCGATTTAAAAATTACAGAAATCCGTTGAATAACTCGGATTCAATCTATAGTGCAGAGGATTTTTTTAATATGTCACTGAATAATATATCAGACAATTTAGACATATTGAATGCACAGGATAGGACAATAGGGATTCCATACAACGAAGAACTGCAATCTTCACCAAATACGGTGTATGTAGATTCATATACTCGTGCAGATGGAACACCTGTACAGGCACATTGGCGTTCAAAATCAGATGCTCAAGGTGCGTTTGGACAAATGCAAACAACCCCAAATTATACAAATAGCCAACCAATCAATACGGCTAGTTTTGTAGATAATGGTTTAAATATGCCAACAAGCATAAACGATAATGTGCAAACACATAGACAATTACAAGGACAAAATTATCAAAATCCAATGCCAGTATTTAATACTGGCGTTGGACAAATGAATAATCCGATATTGGGTAATTTTAAAACTCCGTCGTTGGATAACACTCAACCAACGTTGGGTAATTTTGATATGTTGCAAACGAATACACCGACATTAGCAAATTACGGTCAGTCGTTTAATAATGCACAACCGACATTGGATAATTTTGGAAAACAGTTAAGTAATACTCAACCGACTTTGGCTAACTTTGATAATCAATTTATGAATGGGGTTGATAATCAAACACAGAATTCAAGTTATAAAGTGATAAATGATGCTATTTGTCACTTGATGAGTGGAAAATCAATACAAGAATGCAGTCCAGAAACGCTAAAGTACATGAATAAAAAGATTACAGAAGCTGTAACTGGAAAACCGAAACAAGAGTATAGTCCGGAGTATATAGAGTATATGAATAAAAAGCTTATTCAAGAGATAAATAGTGCTTATGAACCACCTAAAGTTTCTGAAAAAGAAAATACAGAAAGATTTATGAATGAGTTTACTCGTAGTATGTTATCTCAAATGATAAAAGAAGCACAAAATTCATTTAACATTGCAAATGGGACAGAAACCGGTTACGCAGCAGATATTTCAATGGAAAATAATGCAGAAGTTTTGCCTATTCAAAATCAAAATGCAACGATACCAAGTAAAGAGAATAATCAAGATATTAAAAATGTGGCTTCTAAGACATTGTTTGGTGGCATAAGTGAAGATTATAATTTGCCGTCAACTATAACACAAAACAAGGCTATAGATGATGTTAATAAGTATCCATTGCCGAATATTTATGTTGATAATAAAGGTAATATAGTTGCCTGTGGTGATGAAAGAGAAAAATATAAAGAGACATTTTTTGTAAAACCTTTTAAAAAACTTATAAGATCTGCAAATGATTTTTTGAATAAAAAGTATTCTTTTGCAAAAGAAGCATTTGATATTTCAACAAAATCACAAGAAAATTTGAAAAATACAAATGAATATGTTGTTGCAAATGCTAAAGATAAAGAAATATTAAAATCAAAAAATATTGCATTTGATAATGATAAAAAGACTTTAATTTTTACACCACAAAGTTTAGCAGTGCAAGCAGTAAAGGAATCAAAAGATTTTAGAAAGATGTTAAAAAAATGGTTTGATGGTGAAACGTTGGATGGACAAGTACGTCCTCAAAAATTTAGTGTAATATTAGCAGATAATCCAAATATTTTCCGTTCAATTCATGGTGCAACTGTTAGAAATGTCCGAGATAATGGTGATGGTACAGTTAGTTGTGAATTGACAGACTTTTATGATTTTGAAAAAGAAAGGAATATTAGAAGCAAATGCTTAACTATGTTACAAAACAATCTAGAAGTTTTAAAAAAATCATTACCAAAGAATAAATATAACAATGATTTATCTTATTCTAATTTAAAAAATATAGTTGAGGAAATTTATAAAAATCCTGAATTGTTAAACACAAAATATAAAAATATACTAATTGATAATTTTGAAAATATAAGTAATTTAAGTACAAATTTTTCAAAAGGTTTGAAAAATACATATAGAAGGTTTTTCTGTTTATATCAGCACGCTGTGCTATTTCTTTTACAGTAATCATGGAAGGCTC
>JBNMJS010000107.1:0-4500 GCA_050873965.1 Cyanobacteriota bacterium
AAAGATGTCGTTATTACACTTATAAGAAATTAGATAAGTATCAACTTGAAGTATTTAAGTTAAGAGTATATCAACCAAACAAATAGGATGTGTATTATGTTCGTAAGATGTATATCTACGCTCATCTGTATGGTGCTGTTCTGCTCCACATGTGCGTATTCATGGAATGTTAGAAATTTTTCTCAAGATGAAGATATTTTAGATTCTTTGAGATTATTAAAGAATATCGGTGCAGAAGAGGTGTTTCAAAATTTAGAGGAAAATTCTGTTAAAATAAGATTTTATGATTTATCAATGATTGATTATAGTTATAAAAATCATTATGCTATCAATTCTGTTGATAACTGGGGCGAAAGATATATATTAATAAATTCAAAATATAAAAATGCTTCAAAAGAAGAAATTGCTTGTCTTATCGCTCATGAAAGTTTCCATAAATCTAATAGAGCAACTATGCAAGAAGAAACTCTTGCAACTCAAAAAGAAGCATATTATTGGTCTATATTAAAAGTTCCTGGTAAGTTCTATGAAAAAACTTCATTAGCAAACAGATTAAATAATCTAGTATGTTTATATAATGATTCTAATGATAGTGTTAATTTGATTGAAAAGAAAATTCAAAACAGTGCATTCTATCAATCACAATTGGCAGCAACATCAAGACGTAAAATCTAGTTAAATACGTGTTCTACCATTTCAAAGAATTTATTTGTTGCAGAAACTGCTACATTTATCCCAGATTGTGCTATGTCACTCCACTTATTTTGATTCTTTTTCGTCGGAACATCAATTTGAGAAGATTCATCAATTGTTTTATTAAACAAGTCACTAAAACTTCTTGCGTTCATTTTATTATCGTTTTTGTTAGCATTGTTAATCAATTCTTTGTGTGAATCGTATGCTAAGCATTCAAATTTTTTGTGTGTATCACGTTCAATCGCTTTCTTGATAACTCCACCTTTTGATATATGTTGTGGTTGGCAAATATCTTGTAAATAATGTGCTGCTCTGCCGGCATGATCAAGAGCAACGGCTCTATTACTTTCTCTATTTTTTATCATTTCGGTTACGTGACGATTATATTCAGCTTTTGCGTTTGCTTTCTTTGAAAAATCTAGAAAACTTTTCCCTGTATCTTTATAATAAAAATGGGTTTGACATAAAATCGCACGCTCTTCAAAATCAGGTCTGATTGAAGAATTTGCTATATCATTAATATTTCCAAATAAACTTTTTCTCTTTCTTACAGCATTTTCTGTAATCGCTGAATGTACTGGGTATCTCCACCCGAATGATGTATTATTATTTCTTATCTCCATAAATGGAGCCACCTTTCATTTTAGTTGTTGTATTTATAATGTCCCTAAATAATTTTTTTTGCTTATTTTTATGTATCAACACATATTTTATAGCAAATTGTTTTCTTTAATTTTGTTTAAGACCATATCTACTGTGATATGTTCCATACAAGGTGTATATTTTTCATTGTCTTTTAAAAATTTGCATTTCTTCTGCCAACAATATTTGCAATTATCATTGCTTGAAATGTAATATCCATTTTGACCGTATGGTTTGATTTTGTCTGGAGAAGTTGAACCTAGCAAGGCTAATGTTTTGATATTGTGTGCAGATGCAATATGTAATGGTCCTGTATCACCTGCAATCATTAAATCCATTTCTTTAAACATTGCATTACTATCTGAAATATTAAAATCTCCAGAACAAATAACTACATTGTCTGCTGAAAGTTGTTCGTGGTAGTTCCTTTCATATTTTGTACCACATACAAAAATCGTTCCACCATACAAATTTTGTAGTTCTTTTATTAATTTTTTCCAGTTTTCGATATTCCAAATACGTCCTTGTCTGCTTCTATCAGTTGCACCACCAGCAACAATCGCAATATGAGGTTTTGGATAATCATTTAAAAATTCGTTGATTTTTTGTTGAGAGTCTTTATTGATACCTAGATACAAACGCTCTGGTTGCTCAATATCTTTTATTGCACTTTTTGCAGTTTGAAAAAAGTCATCTATCCAAGAACCTTTTGTATATTTTCTATTAACAACTTTTTTTGAACAACACATTAGACTTAACAAAAGATTTCTAATTGCGATTGTAAGATTAAAAACTATGTCATATCTTTCGTTAAAAAGCTTCTTACCTGTTTTAAATAGTTGTTTTATTGATTTTCGATTTTGAGTGTTCCAAGTGATTATTTTATCTATATAGGGGTTGTTTTCTAGTATAGGAGCAATTTCTACTTGTGTTAAGTAATGTATTTCATAATCGGGGTGTTTCTGTTTAATTGCACTAGCGATGATTGTTGTCATTACAACATCACCTAGTGCACCAAGTCTAATAATAAGTATTTTCTTTGCTTTCCCCATAACAAAATTATAACTTAAACATACCTGTTGAGTGAAAAATATTGTTATTGTATAATACACTTGAGAAGATTTAGAATAGGGTGTGTTATGGATAAAGTGTTTTCTGAAAAAATAAATATGCTAAAGGCTTTGGCTATTATTTTAGTTGTGTCAGGACATTTGGAATTTTCTGTTTTTGGAATGTTTCCTCCTTATTCTTTCCAATTAGCATTATTTTTCTTTATTTCTGGAATGTTGTTTAAAGAAAAATATATTGATGATGTGAGTACATATTTTGTAAAAAGAATAAAAAGTCTTTTAGTTCCATATTTTGGTTATGAAGTAGTTTATTTGATAATTACATCAATATTAGCGAAGTATTCAGGTCATTTTCTAGGTGATACACCATCATTGAAAACATTTTTTGTGACACCATTTCTAAATGGTCATCAATTGTTGTTATGTGCTCCATTGTGGTTTGTGCCACAGTTGTTTATGACATTGATAGTATTTTTATATTTGATGAGATTATTAAGAAAAATTCCTGATAAATATGGCAAATTAGCATTCTTTGCTGTGTTAGGTTTTGGTGCAATTCCATTTATTAAATATTTTGGAAATACACCAATGACATTGGTTATTATGCGAACAATGTTTTCTTTGTTCTTTGTATATCTAGGATATTTTTATGTGAAATATATTAGAGGTAATTATAATATTTATACTCCTAAATGGCTTGGCTGTATTATTTTGTTTCAATCTTTTTTATGGTTATTCAATAGAGATTTTACACCAGAACACGGGATTGGTTTAAGTTATGTATTAGTATGGGGACGTTTCGACCAACAAATTATTGTACCAATTTTAACTGCTCTAACAGGTATTTGGGTTTCTTTATTTACGATAGAAATTTTGTATCCATTTCTAAAAGAGGTTAAATTAGTTAAAGATATTGGTTCAGCGACATATCATATTATGGCAAATCATGTGTTTGTTATGTATTTAATAACTATGTTTTTGTGTCATATTCACGGTGTTACTATGGATTTGGGCGATTCTGATAAGATATATGCAATTTATAATCCAGTACAAACAACTTATTTTTATTTTGTAATTGTCATGTTTATTACCACATATTTCGGAAAATTTCAACAGTTTATCGGAAAATATATTAAAGGCTATTTTTGCCACTCTCTGTAACTATCTCTATGAGGGCGTTTACGGTATATGTAAATTTTTTGTAATATTTTATGACAAATGCTTTGAAAAAATTTAGAATAAAAATATACCCAGTTCGGAAACAATATTTTAAGTAATTGCGTAGGAAGAACAAACAGCGGTATAGGGAGTTTTATACCCCAATGATAGTATAAGGTATCTATGCGTATTTGTGCATGACACCTTTACTTGTGTTGAAAAAATAATCGAGAGGAGTAAATAAATGAAGCATTGTTGTAATTTTGAAGCACACGATATTTGGTATCTGAAAGATACAGAGGAATTTTCTAATAGAGTTTTGTTGATAGGAGATTGTCCAATTTGTGGAAAGCATTTGTGTGAGTTGTATCAAAAAAGTAATCTTACAAATTCTGTTGTTTCTCAAAAAAGAGTTGGTAGTTCAACGAAAGATTTTATATCAGATTTAATTGATGAAAAACTCTATTCAAGAAATGAATTAAATAAAATGAAATTCGTATCAAAACCATTCGGTTGGAGATATGGAGTAAATAAACAGAAAAAATCTAAAGATGGTAGTATCACCATTGAACAGTATGCAGTAGATTTTTATGGAAATTCAGAAATGATTAAAAAGATATAGTTTTTTGTAATTTATCGTTCATTATTTCTTCTTTCTTTTTTTTTAAGCTATGATTTATGGGCATCTTATTGTTTACCCTGATGCCCTTTTTTTTCTTGTGAAAAATAAAAAAGTTGTACGTATCTTTGGGTGTTTTTTTTCTTTTCTCTCCAGACACCCTTTTTTTTAATTTTATATAAACTAGCAAAAAAAAACGACCATTGTGGTCGTAAATTTGTTCCTAATTTTGTCCCTGTCCTATTATGTTATCCCTAATAGATCGTCCCTGTCCGTATCAACTAATTGCTAAGCAATAAAGTTGTTACCAAATCT
>JBNMJS010000108.1:0-4115 GCA_050873965.1 Cyanobacteriota bacterium
AAATAGACGTTATGATGCTGAAGGTAAATTAGAAAAATGCGAATTTGTTGAGGTTGAACTTAACAAAATGCAAATGTTGCAAGCATGGATATTTAGTCACAATGAAGTAATGAACAAAAGACTTATCAATCAATTTGGTGAAAACGAACTTGAGAGAATGTTTAATTACTTAACTAATGAAGATGAAAGACTTGGCATATTGATGATGAATATGTGTAGTGAATTTTATCCAGAAGTAAATAAAGTCTTTATTGCTAAGTATGGACTTGATTTACCTAAGGTTCAATCATATTTTCCATCAACACCACGTCACGAATCTGAAGTTGATTTTCTAACAGATTTTGCAATGAAATCATCTTCACCATCAATGATTAAAACACGTTCTGCAGGTGAAAGAATTTCTATGAAATTGAATAATCCAGTTCAAGTTTTTTACAATCATATTGATAAGTGTGGCAGATTTATTCATCTTACAAATCGTGTTGATAAAATCAACAAAGTATTTTTGAACGAAGCAGTTGAAAAACTTATTATCAATAAATATGGCGAAGAAACATTTAAAACATTAAAGCAACAAATATTCAATATGACGTTCAAATCAAACGATAAAGTTTATAACGGTTTAGAAGAATTGTTAAATGGAATTACTTCTAACTGGATACAATCAAACGTTGCTGTTCGTTCTATAGTTGGACTTAAGCAATTGCTATCTGCTAGTAACTATGCTACTGATATGCCTTTCGACATCTGGGCTAAAGGTTTTATCAAGTCTGTAACAAATTACAAAAGTACAATTGATTACATGATGAAAATACCTTACCTCGATGCAAGATTCAACGGTTCAATGCAAAATGAATTTTTGAAACAAACAATTGAAAATTCTAAATGGGCGAAAACTAAAAAATTCAAAGAATTGTTATCTTTGAATATTAGACTTGGTGATATTGGAGCAATCATATTCGGTGGTAAGCCATATATAGACTACTTAATCAAAGAAAAAGGAATGACTGAGAAAGAAGCGATTGACGAATTTATTTTATCGACGCAACGTTCTCAACAAAGTTCTGCTACAACATCATTGGCAAATTGGCAAATTGCTTGGGGTAAAAATCCGTTGCTTAAATTATTTTCGGCTTATAAAAACTCTCCAGCACAATATATGCGTTTAGCATCAGATGCTATTATATCTGTTGCAAATGGTGATATGACAAAGAAACAATGTGCAAAAGTTTTGTTTAATTATGTATTTTTTCAACCGTTATTATATACTCTTGCAACGACAGGTTCTATAGTTCACTTCGCTACAACAGGTGATGGTGATGATGTATTAAAGGATATTGTTAAATCAATATTTGACTTGAACGCAAGTGCAATTGCTCTATTGGGAGATGTTTACAAAACTGCAGTTGCATTGTTCATGAAAATGGTTACAGGTGATAAAGTAACGTTACCTAATACTATACCATTGTTAAGTGACTTACTTAAAGATATGAAAGCACTGTATAAAGATGATGCTGGGTTCAAAGACTATTTTGAATTTGCAAGTTTCGTATTAGGCAGACTTGGTACTGGTATTCCGATTGACAGTATGGTTGAACAAGTTTCATCTATCGGTGATTTTGCTCAAGGTGATTTTGTTAAGGGTACTGCTAAAGCACTTGGATATACAGACTATCGTGCTGGTTATATGGCTGGTGAAGATAAATAAAAAAGGGGGAATTTATGACTAACAAAGTAGATTATGAGCCAATTAAATATTCTTGCAATGGAATAACTGAAGATTTTTCTTTTGATTTTAAAATCAATGATGTTAATGAACTACTTGTATATTTAGAAGATAAAACGATAACAAAACAAATAAAACAAAATATTGGTTCAGATTATACAGTAAACATTAAAGCAGTTGGTGGAAGCATTCATTTCTTAACGGCTCCAACTGATAATTGCACAGTGATATTAGTGCGTGAAACACCACGTTATCAAGGTTCTACTTTTTCAACCTCTCCAGGATTTCAAGGTTCAGAAATCGAAAAATCTTACGACAAAATATCATGTGCTTTGCAAGAGGTAGATTACGAATTAAAACGTTGTCTTAAAACTCCAGTCGGCACGAACGATATAGATTTAACGTTGCCAACACCTAAAGCCGGAAAAGTCATGATGTGGAATGATAAAGAAACTGGCTTAACAAATTCTGAAACATCTATTGATGAAGTTGATGGACTTGTTGCTCAAGCAAAAACTTCTGCAGAAACTGCCATTAAAAAAGCAGATATTGCAACAGAAAAGGCTGACTTAATTGCCAAAAGTGCTGAAGAAGTAAAAACATCTGCAGATAATGCAATTTCTGAAATAAATAAGTTGTCTAAAACAACAATGGATAATATCGAAATTGCTTGTAATGACCACTTAGGTGATAATTTTATTGGTCAAATTGTACGTTCAAACGTTCCACTATATGAAGAAACTCTTGCTAGATGTGGTTCTAGACTTGGTACAGATACAGAGTTTTATAATTACATGTATGATTTAAAAGATAAAACGACTATTAAAACTGTTTATCACGAATTAAAACTTGATAGTAAAGTTAGTTATAGTGATGTTGACGAATATTACTACACCACATCTACACCAGTAGAAGATGTATACTACAATCTAGGCAAACATATTCCGTATCAAAATTATTTGTACACATATAATATTGATAAAATGTGTTCAATAACTAATGGAGAATTATTTACAGCATTCAAATATACACTTGAACATTCAATCGGTTCAGATGCTCCTGAAGCAATTTTAATTTTTCCAGATAATAAACAACATAAAGGTCTTTATGGCAATCCAACTGAATTTAAAGAATATACTGGTGGTGAAGTTGTTCCAGATAAAAATTATGTATTTTATCGATATGATAATGATAAAAAGTTATTAACTGCAATTGATGGAATTGATGACGTTGCATACAAACAAGTTCTAAATCCATCTCGATTAGTTTTGAGAGTTATTGATGATGAACAGAATATGAATGAATATTATTATAATTGCAATCCAGATAAAATTGTTTTTGTTGCTGAATATAATAACAAAATGTATTATAGTGATGTCCGTTTGACAGGTGAACAATTTGAATTTAAAGAAAATTCAATTTTTCAAACGACAAAAGAATATCGTTCAGATTCATTAAAGAACTCAGAACGTGCGAAATATTATTTACCTGCAAAAACAATTTATGATGAAGTAAAGAATAATATAAATGGAAAATTACAAGATAATAAATGTGATGATTCAGATAATGTTTATTTTTATACTTCAGACATCAATGAACAAATATATTTTGATGAGGGTAGTTGTAATATTGATAAATATTATAGATTATCTGATTTAACGGACGGCAAAAATATAACATTTGGTTCTTTGATTGATGGAGTTAAAAAAGATTCTCCATATAATACAAAAGATTTAATTGGAAGGCAACTTTCAATAACAGTAAACACTCCTAACGAGTGGGTTGCTAATTCAGATTTATACTTTTCGTATAGAGCCTTTATACTTCGTATTACAGATGTTGCAGGAAGTATAAATTGTTATATGGCTGGCTACAACTCTTCTGGAGTTAAGTGGAGATATTCAAACGTATCAACGAGAATTAAACTAGAGAATAATTGTAGATATAGAATTTGGTTATGTCACTATACGAGTGAAAATGTATTATTATGTAAAAACTTGTTCACTGGTGTTATACAAAAATATACTTTTGCGAACGCAATATATAGTGCGTACAACTACTGTAACAATATCGGTTTGCAAACAATTTACCATGCTGATGCAGCAGTTCCTAGTGGAGCAAATTATGAGTTGGCACGTTTCGAACTTGGTCAACACCGTTTATTAGCAGAGTTTTATCAAAACGTAATATATGAACAAGGTATATATCTGCCTAATTATGCTCAAACAGATTTAGACAAAAATATATATTCTTATGTCGTTATTGCTAACGGCATTGCAAATGGAAAGGTTCTTAAAAATTATGTTAAAGAAGTTGAAAATTTGATTGAATCAAGCGAAATAAAAAATTGTCTTGATACAAATTTATCCAAAATAACAAACGTTGGAGC
>JBNMJS010000109.1:0-3998 GCA_050873965.1 Cyanobacteriota bacterium
CCCCTGCGTGAATAGGACCAACACCAACTTGGTGAACTTCTTCACCTTCAACTTCAAAGAATGGATATTCTTTTTTGTGATCCCGAACAGGTTTTAACCAAGGGTGATGCAATGGTTCAATACCAAATTCTTCATAAAATTCTCTTTCAAACATGTGAAAAGCAGGTATCACTTGAGTTAATGATTCATAATACTTTTCAAATGTATTATCAAAGAATGAAGATGATACATACAATTGACCTTTTGAATCATCAGCCATTGCAACATAAAGTTTTACACCGTTCCATTCTCTTTTACCAAAGAATGCAACAACTCTTTTATTTAATTTAATAATTTCTTGTCTTAATGTTTCAATATCCAAACAAGGTATATCAGATATATTAATCAATTCATTATTTTTTGCTATATACCAATCCATTATTAACCCCCAAATCCAACAATTACTGCGTTAATCAAATTATTAACACAAGGTGGAACATAACAACCTAATGCAAATGCTGAAAGCAACATAACTATTTGAGGTAAATACATACCTACAGATAATTTCTTCACATTGTCATTATACATATCAATTTTCTTTTCATTTGGTTCACCAAAACTCATTCTAATAATTGTTTTTGCTAAACCGAATAAAATAATTGTTAATAACACTACAAAGAATACGCATAAAACAAACTGTTTTTGAACCACCATTGTTTTAATCATCAAAAATTCACTAATGAATAACAATGATGGTGGAAAAGCTGCAATACCCAAGAATGAGAATATCCACAACCAACCAGTTGTTTTATCAATTTTCAAAATACCTGAAACAGATTTAATTTTCTTTGTATTATATATATCTAAAACATTACCAGAAGTTAAGAAGAATGATGCTTTAATCAATGAATGAGCAATCATATGCAAAATCGCAGCATACATTGCAATACCACCTAATGCAGTACCAATAACTAAAATACCCATATTTTCAACAGAAGAATATGCAAGCATTCTTTTATAATTAGTAATGTAATAAATAAATACTGCTGTAATAAACAATGAAATAAATCCCATCGCCAACATCATTATTTTTGCAAAACTTTCACAACCTGCCAAAAGAACAATCCTGTAAACTTTTAAAATAATAAGAAAAGCAGAATTCAAAAGTGCAGCAGATAAAAGTGCAGAAATTGGAGTTGGTGCTTCTGAGTGAGCATCAGGCAACCAAAAATGAACCGGTGCTAAACCCATCTTTGTACCAATACCAAATAATATAAATACAAATGACAATTTTAACCAAAAATGATTAAATGATTGTGCATGAATATACAAATCATTGAATGCCAATGTATTCACAGAACCAGTTGCAATAGTAAGTAAAATAATACCAACAAATGCTAATGCAATACCAATTGAACAAATAAATACATACTTCCAAGCAGCTTCAATAGAATGTTTTGTTTTATTGAAACAAATAAGATATGCACTTGCTAAAGTTGTTGCCTCAATAAACACCCAAGAAAGTCCTAAATTATTACTCAAAATAGCACCTGTAATTGCCATAACAAATATTAATGTCATTCCTGAATAATGACTAAGACTTCTCGCAGATGCTTCACTATGTCGCATATAACCATTGTTATATATAGCAACTGCCAAGAATACAATCGATAACAACATCATAAAAATGAAATTTGTAGAATCAATCGCAAAATATTGAGTTTTTTCAATCAAACTCGGATTTACTAAATAAGTACAAGACAATGCAAAATGCATCAATGCATAAACAATCAAAGTTGCATTGTTAAGCCACTTATTTTTTAAAATTACCAACAATAATGTGGCAACTATTGGAAATATCAAAAGTAAATTAATCATCATATTCACAATCCTTCAAATCTGACAAATGAGAAACTTCAAGTCCTTCAAATTCTTTGTTAATTCTATTAACTAGAAGTCCTAAAATAAATACTGCGATAAATAAGTCTAAAAGCACGCCAAGATTTACAATTATTGGCATTTCTTTTACAACAGCCAATGATAATAAGAATATACCATTTTCCATTGTTATAAACTCAACAATATTAGTAATAATTTTGTGTTTAATTGTTATCAACAACAAACTAATAATTATAACAGCAATTGAAACACCCAAATAAACAGGATTAATCATTTTCATAGCAGGAAAATTAACATCTGAAATCAAAAATCCTGAGAATAAAATCACTGTAGAAATAAACAAACAATAAAAATGAGGAATGTTTGCTTCTGCATCTCTATATTGATGAGTAGTTTTCACAATTTTGTTTAAAAACATCGGAATAACACACGCCTTAACTATTAAAGTTTCAAATGCTAAGAATATACAATTAAGAATAGATGTTTTTTCTATTCCGAAATAGCAAATCAAAAACAATAATATACCTTGAGCAACAAGAATACGGATATGAGCCATAATTCTGCTAGTTGCAGCCATATAAAGCATTGTTAAACCAAATAAAATTATAAGAGCATTTTCCATAATTAAACCTAACTTCCATAAATTTTAATTGCAACTAATGACAAAATAATCAATGCAAAAGATGACATTGAAAATATAAATTCAAAAACGTGTGACATTCTTAATCTTGCGATTGCTGATTCCAATGTACCAATAATAACAGCAATCAACCCAATAAGTGCTAAGAATAACACAGCAGATAATCCAACACTAAGATTAGATGGAATAATAAAGTTTGCAATCAATGCCTCTAATACAACCATTTTTATACCAGCAGCCCAAGTAATAACTGCTAAATCTTGACCAGAATTATCTAAAATCATAACTTCATGAATCATTGTTAATTCAAGGTGAGTAGTAGGGTCATCTACAGGAACTCTTGAACATTCAGTTAGCAACATTACAAATAATGCTAAAACTGCCAAGAATGCAATTAAAATACCAAATGTACCAGATGATGACAAAATCATTGATAAACTTTTAAAAGAATAATTACCAGTCAAAGCAATTATTGATGCTAACATAATAAAGAATGCTGGTTCTACGATTGTAGTAAAACATGCTTCTCTACTTGCACCCATACCTTCAAAACTACTACCTGTATCCATTGCAGAAATAAGAGCAAAGAATTTTCCTAAACCTAAAATGTATGAGAAAATAACAAATGCACCCTCAATATTTATAATTGAGTTTCCACAAAGCATAGGTACAAATAAACCTGCAAAAATTGTAGTTGCGAAAATTACAATCGGAGCAAATCTAAATACCCATGAAGTTGTTAAACTAATAACTTGGTCTTTCTTAAACAATCTAATAAAATCATATAATGGCTGAAAGATTGAAACACCTTTACGACCAGCCCAAAAAGCCTTAGTCTTCTTGATAATGCCAATCACAAAGAACGGTGCTAATAAAAGAACCAAAATATTAAATAATGTTATTAACAATGTTGTCTTTTCCATTTTCCTATCCTAATAAAACTACACCAACAAGCGATAATACTAAGAATATCAAACCGTATAAAATATATTGTTGAATATTACCGTTTTGTATTTTTTCAAATCTAGCCAAAAACTTCTCAGTTGATTTAATAAACGGTTTCAAGAAGTATGCTTCTTCAACATCTTCAATATGAAGAGTAAAGTGAGCATCTTTTGGAAATAATGCTTTTGGCTTTTTAATATCAAAAACTTTCTTAAATAAAGGTGTCAACATTGACAAAAATGGACTAGCATAAGAAGATGCTGTATATTGAATATGATTGTTTGGTTTGTCGAAACCACAACCCCAAGTACAATGTTGAGTATATTTATTTTCAATAACTAACTTAAATACTGAAAGAACTGCTATAAATGCAATCAATCCTAAACAAACCCAAGATATATTTTGCATCAAAGTAACCATAACAGGCATTTGTACAACACCAGTAAATACTGAAACAGGAGCCATCATAATCTTAAATACATGTTGAGGACAAACACCAATTATCAATGTAAGAATTGCAAGTACTGACATAGGG
>JBNMJS010000110.1:0-3791 GCA_050873965.1 Cyanobacteriota bacterium
GAATATAAACTACCAATCGCAGCAACAGTTTTATCTTCTGGTAACAAATTTCTCACAGCATTTGCAGTTGAAGATTCTGATTTATATTCAATATTATTACCACAGGTTTTATAAATATAATCAAAACATTGAGAAATTGCTTGTGGATGAGAAACTATTGTTTTAATATCTTTAACATCTTCAGCGTATGTAATCAAACAATGTTTGATAGGTATAACACATTCAGCCAATATTTTAACTTTTTCATCATTAACCCTAGAAATATTATCAATAGATTCTTTTACAATTCCCTCAATTGAATTTTCTATCGGTAAAACGGCTAGATTAAAATCACTTTCTAAATGTGATAATTCAGATGCAACAGCAGTAATTGTACGTTTTTCTACATCAATATAATTTTGAAGATTAAATTTATTTTTTAGTTCCTCTTTTGCAACATCAGTATAAGATGTTTTTGGTCCTAAATAAAAAATCTTTTTTTCTTTGTCCATACAAAATACTCCTATTTGAATATTTTACTACAAGAAGAATAATTTTGTTGTACAATGAAACTATGGGTATATACTTTTTTTATGGGGACGAAGACTATCTAATAGATGCTGAATTAAAAAAATTCAGAGATAAACTTGATGCCAATTTTTCGGCAATGAATTATACGACATATTCAAAACTCCCTTATGCTGATTTAATATCTATAATAAGAACTCAACCAATGATGTTTGGCAAAATGATGATTGTAATAAATTGTCTTGACCTATTATCAGCCTCTCTTGATGATAAACAAATAAAAGAAATTTCATCTGCCTTAGAATGCAACACAGATATGCTTGATATATTTTTTGTTGCAAAATATCCAAGAGATGATAAGAAGAAAAAACCTGATACACGCAGAAAAATTTATAAATTATTATCTAAATATAACAAACAAGAATTTGCAACAATTCCAACATATAAAACAGCAGAACTTGTTAAACATATCAATGATATGGCAAAATCAAAAAATATTAAAGTAAATAATGATGCAGCAATGCTTATAATTGAGAATAAAGGTAACAATTTAAGAGAGTTTGACGTTGAATTAGACAAACTTCAACTATTAGCATACCCAAACAAAACTATTACAAAAGAAATGGTAAATGAAATCTGTATTTCTAATGAAGACATTTTTAATCTAACCGATTACATTATGGCTGGAAACAAAGGAAAAGCCTTATTAGAAATGAAACGATTGCTAGATAAAAAACACCCATTAGAGATTTTAGCACCAGTTCAAACACTATTAAAAAAATGGATATTTTTTAAACTTAATTCCAAAACAATGAGTTGTGCTGAAATGGGACACAAAATTGGAATGAATGAATTTGCAATCAAAAAGACTTTAGAAAAACTAAAAAATATAAAAGTAAAAAATCTTGTTGATTTAAGAAAACATTTGACAGAGGCAGAATACAGAATAAAATCCGGACAAGCATATAGCCCAGAAGAGGAGTTAGAAAATGCTATTATCAGATAAATATCCATTTTTAACAAATTATTTTGAGAACAGCATAAATAACCAAAATCTAAGATTATCACATAGTTTGTTGCTATACGGTAATGACTTAGAATCACAATATATTCTTGCAAAAGAAATTGCACGATTATTAAATTGTACTGGTGATAAATCTGATAACTGTCAATGTCTAAATTGTCAATGGATTAGAGAAGAAACGCACCCTGCAGTATTAACAATTTCAAGAAAAGATAACAAACCATCTGACGACAATTCTACGACTGTAATTTCAGTTAAACAGTCTGAAATGATTAGAAATTCACTTTTAACAACCTCTGAATTTCATCGTGTTTTTATTTTTTGTGATAAAGACGATGACGGTAATATAAAAGGCTTAAATCGCTTTAATTTACAAGATGCTGCAGCAAACTCACTACTTAAAGTAATAGAAGAACCTAGTGAGAAAGTAACTTTCATATTTTTAACTCAAGATAAAAACGATTTAATTTCAACAATCATTTCACGTTCACAATGTTTCTTTGTTCCAACAAAAATTAGGCAAGAATACAATTATGAACTAATTGAAGGTGTAATGAATAATTATTGGGAAATCAAAAGAGCAGATGCTTTTAACGTATCAGAACAATTATCAAAATTATCTGATGAAGCAACACCACAAAAAGTTCTTGAACAACTTCAAAACTATATTCTTACAATATTAAAACAAAATCCAAAAGATACATTTTTTATTAATGATATGAAATCTATAGAACAAGCAAAAAAAGAAATAGCACTAGGTATGAAAAAAGATGTCGTATTTGATGAATTATGTTTAAAAATTATTCGCTAAAATACGTTGACTTAATATCTTCAATAATAGAATTTAACCTATCTTTATCATTTATATACCAATAACCAATAAGTGCCTCAAAAGCAGTTGCTTGACGATATTCTGCTTGATTATTACGTCTTGCAATCGGAATTGGACAATTTCTTGCTCTACGTGCCAAATCGTGTTCTTCATCTGTCAATTTATTATCCAAATAATTTAACATTTCGGCTTGATAAGCAGAATTTACTCTATCTGTCGTAATTTTATGCAATAACTTAGAATTTTGGGTTTTAAATACTGTATATTCTCTAACAAATAATTCCCAAACAGCATCTCCAATATGTGCATAATTTCTTAAATTCATATTATCCATAAACTTATACTACCACAAAATCAAACAATTGCATTTGCAGCAACATAAGCAGTTGACCAACAATTTTGCAAATTAAATCCGCCACAAAATCCATCAACATCGATTACTTCGCCACAAAAATATAAATTAGGAACTTCTTTTGATTCCATTGTTTTAGAATTTATTTTATCAAGACAAACTCCACCAGCATTAACCGTTTCACCGTCTTTTTTAGTACCTTTGATTTGTATTTTATAATTATGAATTTTATCTAAAATCAAATCTCTCATTTTACCATTAACTTTGTGACACTCTATATCAGCAGATATATTGATATTTTTCAAAAAATAATCAACGAATCTAATTGGTAAAAATTCCGATAAAACATTTTTTATAAACTTATGAGGATTATCATTTAATACTTGTTGAAAATCACCTAATAACTGACATAAATCAAAATTCAAACCAAATGGGAATTTATCTTTTGCCTTAATAGAAGATATTTTGTATATCAAAGGACCAGAAATTCCAAAATGAGTATATAAAACATCTCCAACAAAACCAGTATCTTTATTCAATACATTTTTTATTGATGTACCCATCAATGGTTTAAAATTTTCTTCTGTCACGTAAGCAGTTAAAGATGGAACTATATCAACAATTGAAACCCCAATACGTTTTATCATATCAAAACCATTATGAGAACCTGTTGAATAAACCAATTTATCAAAATAATATGCTCCCATATCTGTAACTACTTTAAAATTTTTATCGGTTTCTATTCTTAAAGCCTTTTCTCTAATAAATTTAACATCTTTTAAATGTTCTAATAATTTAGTCTGAATTTCTTTTGCACTATTAGATTTTGGAAAAATCCTAAAATCATCTTGCATATAAGTTTCGACTCCAATTTGTTCAAAAAAATCTAAAGTATCTGCAGTTGAAAACTTTGAAAAAATTGAATACAAAAATTTTTCACCACGTGGATAATTCTTTACCAATTCTCTAAAATCATATTCAGCATTTGCAAGATTACAACGTCCACCACCAGTAGGTAAAATAGTTCTCAATGGTGTAGAAAAATCAATAACAGAAACATTTATACTAGGATTAAA
>JBNMJS010000111.1:0-3689 GCA_050873965.1 Cyanobacteriota bacterium
ACTGAAAATGACCGTCAAGAATTGATTGATGAAGCAATTAGACGTGGTGATATTAAACTCGCTCCTGCATCAGAAAAGCACGTTAAAATGGCTAATGATGTACAGAATGATTTTTATAACAAGTTGATTGGGTTAGGAATGAACGAACAAGAAGCACTTTCTACTTCTATTCTGATGAAAAATTTTGCACTTAAAAGAACTGTTTCTCCAGAACGTTTCAAAAATTGGTACGACAAAATCGTTGTGACTAACAAACCTCAGTCGCAAGTTGGTGCTGTTATGCAAAATGCTTTACATCAATCTGCTATGTATAAAAGTCCTAAACAAAATTTTTCAGACTTTTACAATCAAGTTTTTGAAAAAGAAAAAGATGCTAAAGAAAATAATGCAAATTTAAAGAAAAGTTATTATGAATATAACAATAACAATATCTACGTTAGAGTTAATCATGATGCAATAAATCATGGAGATGACAGGCATCAATTGTCTGCAGAAGAATGGGAAAATGTTTTAAATAATCTTTCAAATATAGAAAAAGTTGGTATTTCAAAAAAACAATATTCAAATGATAATGTTGCTCTAATCAAAATAAATACACCAACAGGAAAATATGGAGTAACTATTCAATTCGCAAATGGTAGCAACTTTATTCCGACTGTGTTCAAATCTACTGATAAAGGAATTGATGCTTGGATAAAAAGAGGTTCTGCTAACTCGTCAACCAGCGAACCATTGACTTCTCGAGAGAATTCTCATACTGTAGCGGTAGTTAGTCAGAACCCTACTAATATTATAAACTATGTTAAACAAAAATTAAACCCTAATGTTAATAATCATGAAGAGGGTATCTATGTTAATGGGAAATTTATTCCAAAATATACAGAAATAAAAATTTTAAAAAAGAAAGCAACAAAAGCACATTTCGAGGGTGATTATACTTCTCCTAAAATAAATAAAATTTTGTACTTCTTAAAAGATGGCCATACATTAGATGAAACTATTGATGAATTTGAAACGTCTGAATATTCAAAAGAACATATAACTGAAATATACAACAAATTCAAAGATGGTACATATAAATTCGTTGAAGCAACTCCTGAAGAATATGAAAATGAAAAACTCATAAGTCTTGAATATCAAAATGCAATTGATTATAACAAATCTGTTGATGAAGTATTTAATGATATTCACAACGATTATTATGACAAAACTCATTCTGGAGTTAAAACTGGAAACGGATATTCTGGTTATTCAATGAGTAACAATGCTGTTGATGCATATAATCGTAGTAATAAACCAATGTCTAAATGGACTAAAAAGGCTATTCTTGATGAAATAAAATCTATTGGTGAAGAATACAATCTTAAGTTTGATTTTGAAAGATTGAAAAAAGAAAACATTTCTGAACTTAGAGAAACTATTCTTACAAAAAACGGCTATCATCATACTTCTAAATATTACAATACTACGGATTTTTATTGTATTGATTTAGAAAAATTATACGATAATGACTATATTCTTGGTAGGTTGAACAAACACGATATTCGCTATCAACAAGAAAATTCTTCTGTTGCTCCTGGAGCAATTGAAGAAACTATTCAAGATAAATTCGGTTGTTCTGTTGAAGAACTAACTGAGAACATCAAGCAAGATATTATCAGCACTCTTTCTGATTATGATGTTTCTGATTCTGAATTTAGTATTCAAGATATTAAACTCTATGGTTCATATTCCAAAGGAACTAACAAGGCAACTTCTGACCTTGATTTTATCGTTCAATATGACGGCTCTATGAGGGAAGATAGTGCGTTTAATATTCTTCATGATGTAGAACATACCATTGAGGATAAAGACGGCAACAAAGTCCTTATAGATATCAATCCTATCAATGTAAATGAAAGTGGCACGATTGATGAACATGTTGAATATATGAACTCACTTGATGATGATAATAATACATATTTTCAATCTGCGTATCATGGAACACCTCATAAGTTTGATGAATTTTCACTTGATGCTATTGGTACTGGTGAAGGTGCACAGGCTCATGGCTGGGGTTTGTATTTTGCTGGTGATAAAAATGTTTCTGAAAATTATCGTAAAGAATTAGCAAGAATAAATAATCTTGATTTGTTCGGTTCTGTTCCTGTTGATGTTTATTATGACGGAAAACACGCAACTGAATACAATCCATCTGCAGATTTTTCTCTTGCATTGGAACTTGTTGGAACTCAAGATAAAAAGGCTGGGATTGATTATTTAAAAAATGAAATAAATAAGTGTCAAAAAAGAATTGATGAATTTAAAGAAGATATGAAACAACGTCCAATGGATATCCCTGCCTTTAAACAACAAATTGAAGGTGAACAAGATTATATATCTGAATTGAACAAACAAATCAATTTTATAAATAATCTTGATGTAAGTAAATTAGAAGTTGAAAAAAGAAATCAAGGGCAACTCTTCGAAGTCGATATTCCAGAAAATGATGTTTTGCTTGATGAAGATAAAACAATATCTGAACAATCTGACATTGTTAAAAAAGCATTTGAATCTGAACAACAAGAAAAAATAAATCATTTATCAAATAGCCAATTTGTGTTTAAAGCATTAACTAATCATAATGATATAAACCTTCAAGAAGTTTATCAAACAAACTATTGGAATGAAGCATTTGAAAAGTTTCAAAAGAATCCTAAAAAATATATTGATTACTATTATTCAGCTTCAAAAGTTACTGGAAGAGAATTATATTCTGATATTGCAAATAGATTAGGTTCTCAAAAATTGGCTAGTGAAGCACTTAATGAACTTGGCATTAAAGGTATTACTTATGACGGCAGACAAGATGGCAGATGTTACGTTATCTTTGATGATAAGGCGGTGAATGTTATTAAAACTTATTATCAGTCTATGTTGAGTGGCATTGATAAAGACCAAAAAGTTAACGTGCTTGATTTAACATCTGCATTCGGTTCTGATGCGAATTTGTCTAAAAAAGATTTAACAAACTATATTAAGTCTTTGATTGGTTCTAATCCTATATCTACAAGTGATAAAAAGGCTATTGTTAATTTTATCGCACGTTCTAAAAGAACAGGAAAAGGAAATGTATATATACCTAGTCATATTGCAAATTCAAGCAAAGTAGAAACAAACAATAAAGGTGTAAGAAATACTGTTGTAAATAATATTGTAGATTTAATTAAACATTCTGTATTGATTGATAAATCAAAAAATAGAGATAAACAAACAAAACCTAATGTTGATTATTACTATAGATGTTATGTACCTGTTAGAGTAAATAACGATATTTACACAGTTAGAATAACTTTAGAAAACAATGAAAAAGATAATTTATTTAATATCATAAATGGTAATGTGTATGATGTCATAATAGACAAAAAGATGACTTCTGCACACTCAATGACAAATAGTCAAAGCAGTCTAATGAAGTCATCTTCTAATAGTAATATACCACAAAACAATAAGAATGTAACATCTAACCAGATAACTATTGAGGATATGTTAAAAGATGTTTTAGATGCTGAAGGCAATACATACTATCAAAGTGATAGTGAAGATGTAATCAGAGAAAAGTTATCTAATGAGAATATCCAAAACAAAATTGATGAACTATCTCAAAGAATAGAAAAACTTGCTGAAGAAGAATCTGAACTAGACAATAC
>JBNMJS010000112.1:0-3644 GCA_050873965.1 Cyanobacteriota bacterium
ATACGTCACTGCGAGAAGTAGATTTTCGACTCTGCCGAGCAAAATAATTAAGTATTATTTTGTGAGAGGTGACGACACGTAGTGTCTAACCCGTAACGTGGAGTAGAACCACGCTTCTGCGACTAGCCGAATAATCTAAAGTAGTGAACGACGAAGCAGTCCAGAAAATTATTATAATAAAATAGTAAATAAAATATAAATATTTCTAATCTGTTATGAGTTGTCCATCAATTTGAACATCAAAGAAATCACTTTTTCTTAAATTTGATCCTTTTATTTTAAACGATTTAACTTTTAAATTCTTCAATCGTTTTGCTGTCGGTTTCTTATATTTTACTTCTGGCTCGTTTTCAAAGGGATCTGGATTATGTGGTGCAAAAATAGAATCAAACTGTTTTGTTGCATTTTTACTAAAGATAGCGTTAAAACCTATGTATTTTAAATTACCTAAATCTTCAACTACAGAATCTGTAAAGTCTGCACTTCCTTCAATTCGTTCTAAATTCTTTAAACTTTTAATTTTATCATTAAAAGTCGCTTTTCCTCCAATGAATTTAAGATTTCCTAAATCTTCAATTGGTGAATAATTAAAGTTTGCATTTCCACCGATGTGTTCAAGTTTACCTAAATCTGTTATTTGTGAATCTCTAAAATCAGCATGTCCACTAATATGTTTTAGATTACCTAAACTTTTTAACTCAGCCATATCACATTTAAAATTGCCATCAATTTTTTCTAAATCACCTAAATCTGTTAACTGTGAATCACTTATATCAAGACCGTCATTTACAGATTTTATTTTTCCTAATGATTTTAGTTCGCAATTTGGGATAGTTGTAAAGCCACCAATACTTTCTAATTTTCCAGTATCAGTGAGTTTTGAACCTTCTAAATTCATTTTACCTTCAATATGTTTTACTTTCTTGAAGATAGCATTTTCATTGATGCCCAAATCTGCAGGTTTGATACCACGTCCTGTGTGTTTTAAATCGTAATGCGAAATTGTATAAAAACCGTCTTTATCTTCTTTTGTTTTTATATGGAAATAGTCTAGAATTTTAGGAAAATCGTTGTTTTCTATTGCTGGTTGAAGCACTTTTTTCGCTTTTTCACACTCTGCTTTTTTTATTTCTGCATTTTCAAATTCATCAGTTGCTCTATAATCCAAGTTATAGTTATTAGTTTCTATATGTTCTTTTGCATCTTCAAAATACTCTAATGGAATTTCACTATTATTTTTTACTCCTTGAATTTCTTGAATAGAATCACCGACAAATCTTACTCCAAGTTTTGGTTTCCCATTATCTAAAAGAATATGAAAATCACCCTCTGATAGATATGGTTCGGCATTAAAACTATGTGTACACCAGTTTTTGTGTGAAAGAGCCTTTAATTTCTCAACATTTTCCTCAAAATTTTCTGGGTCATGTTCTTTTGATGGAATTTCTATCCACTTTTTGCCAGCCTCACCAGTATCAGTTTCTTCTATATATTGATTACGTAATTTTGTCTTATATTCTTTTAATATATTTATATTTTCTTCTTTATCAATATCTGACATCACGTCAGCAAGAATGCCTTTATTTAGACAAGGTGGTAATTCATCATTGTTTGGTGCTAAATCTTTTGTAATCGCAGACATTACTAATAAACTTGCAGAATTGTTATACGCATCATTTTCTTTTGTTAAATAATCACTCCATTCTTTTATTAAGGCTTTTCGTTGAATTATTGTTTCTGGTTGACGTCCTTCATAATCTTTTGTTAAAATCGTTTGAAGTTTTTCACCCGCCCAATCTTGTAAATCTTCGTTTGCATTAAATTTTTCAATTGGTGCTTTAAATTTATCAACACACACTCTATCAATTCCTGAAAAATCTTGTTTTTTCATAGCACCAAAACTAACAGTATCTTGTTTTAAAGGTGATAAATTATTGTATTTTATCTTGCAAGATTGTCTATTTTGTTGGGAATTTAAAATATTTGGGGTTGTGATAAATAGGTTGATACGCATATTTATATAACGCCTGTAAAAATTTTACTTGCTAGAATATAAATATTCATAAAATTTAGAAAATATTTTGAAATGAATTTAGAACGATTCAGTGTCAAGAGTTATGTTGGGTTTATTTTTTGTATTTATATTTAACTAATTTTATCGTCTTATGTTTTTGCCAATAACTTCTGATACCCAAGGAATATAACTATATTGTCCTTGAAGTGCTGTTATACATAAGTATAAAATTACAAGTGATACTGTCGCTGTTACGATAGAAAAACGACCAATTATTATTTGTGCATTGAAATAGAACAGTAGTTTTAATACTAATATATTTATCAAAGGTATAAAACTTAAAATTTGTACAATCAATGATATAAACACTGACAACAACCAATATCCCATTACTAAAAAGAATGATTGAAATATATGGTATTGCAAGAATGGTGTTAATTTTACAAACTTCAATGCAACAAGTATAAGGTAAACAAAACCTACCAATCCAAAAGTAATATAATTTGCAACTACAATCAGTCTTTCAAACAAAGTTGGAAGCGAGTTATGTTCTCTAAAATTCGGCAACTACTTCGTCCTTTCTACTTTCTTCAATATAATCTTCAATAACTTGAATATAAACAAGTTTAAATTCATCATTTTCAGGGCTTAGACCAACTGCTGCTTTGTATGAATAAATAGAACGTTCAATTTCATTATTCATATAATATGTATTTGCAATCAAGATATACAAATCAGGATCTAATTGTGAAATCTTTAATGCTTCTTTATATTCTGCCTCAGCATCAGCAAATTTTCTTTGGTTAGAATACATATTACCTAACAAAATGTGTGCTTTTGATTGGTCTGGCTCTAATTCAATTGCTTTTTTATACAATTCAATTGCTTCATCATAATGACCAAAATCTGATTTTGAAATAGCATAACAAATGTATGCTCTATATAGACTGTCACCTGTTAGTTTCAAAGCTTTTTCAAAGTATTGATTTGCTCTTGCTTCATCTTTTTTCAAAGATAATGTATTAGCAAGGCATAATGCAACTGTTTGGTTATCAGGTTCTAAACTAAAAACTTGGCTATAATATTTGAATGCACCATCATAATCAAACAATTTGAAACATACATTACCTAAATCAACCAATGCTGTAAGGTTTTGAGGATCAAGTGATAATGCTTTTTCATAATACGCTTTTGCTTCAACGTAGTCTTCAAAATCATGATATAAAAGTGCAATTGAGTTATAAATTTCAGGTTCTGTTGATACGAAATCAAGAGTTCTGTTATACCAACGTAATGCTTTTGAGAAATTCTTCATTTCTGCATAAGTGTTAGCTAAATTGTAATAAACAAGGTAATTGCTTGGATTTACAACCATTGCTCTTTCAAAGTATTTAAGAGCTTTTCTATATTCTTTTTCAAAATAATAGATGCTACCAATATTCAAAATTGCTTGTTCATCTTGCGAATCGATAGATAACAATGTTTCATAAACAGAAACAACTTTGTCGTAATCTTCTTGCATTGCATAATACTTTGCTAATTCGTGATATAGTTCAGTATTTTTAGGATCTCTTGCCATTGCAAGAACAACTTTTTGTATCGATTTTTTTATATCTTCTTGATTTTCCAT
>JBNMJS010000113.1:0-3550 GCA_050873965.1 Cyanobacteriota bacterium
GTATATGCCAGTATCATTTATGGTATCGTCTCCATAATGAAATTTTTTAAGTTTATTTAAAGTATCATTATTAAATATTTTCTTTATATAAGGGAAAAATATTTCAATTTTTTCTTGATGTACACTATTTCCTGAACCTTTTTTGATACTTATATATTTTTTTATATTGTTATGTATGATACATAAATCAGGTTTAATTTGTCCTTCTTCTTTTTGTGCAATGAATGGTAAATTAGGATTTAAATTTTCTCCAAAGAGAAAATTTAAAAAGTTTTTAATATTGTTATTATATTGATTATAAGTATTGTCGTTGATGTAATCTTTTAATTCTTTTTCATTATTGAATCCATCATTCATTGTTATATTCCTTTATTTTAATAATATCATTATTATGTGTTTATATAGCATATTCACATATATTTAGGTTTACATGAATTTAAGAATTATACATCATATAAATATTGGAAATTGATATTGTAATTAACTGTGAAAATTATAAAACGATTCTTATTAAAAAAGGAGTCGTTTAATAATTTAAAATTTGACTATTTAATCACCTGTGATTTGCCGAGTGTTGCCATTGAGTCTAGCTGGTTAGTAACTTTTGTTTCTTTTGCTTTATTGTCTGCTTCGTTTCTTGTCTGAACATCTTTTAATATATCAGAAAAATCGCCGTCCAAATTTTTTTGATGCCAACTGCCAACGCTTATGGCTTTACCATCTTTATGTATTTCAACAGTATCATTTGTCATATTTTTGTTATTTATTACAACACTTCCTGTTGTTGGAAGATAAACCATATCAAAGTCACATTTCCCATTTCCACCAATCATATTTTTGTGTAAGCAATCAAATTTTGACACCATATCATCAAGTTCTTTTTCTGAATATAAATCTTTCATATCAATTTGGTCTGGTGCATATTGTGTTGTTGCTTTACTTTGTGGTTCTAATGACATGTTAACTGGTGAATATGAAACTTTTTCCATACAATCTTCCTTTCATAGAATACATACGCATTTAATTAACGTATTAAATGTATAGAATTTGCTACTTTAACAAGTTTTATGACATCATCTTTTACAAAATCTATTGTGCTCTAACATATCCCATGTTTTGAATATCTTCATCTGTTCTGTTGCCATAAATAGTGATTTTATCTAATTCTTTTTCAATTATATTAAATTCTTCACTACTTAATTCAACTTCTGCAGCACCTAAATTTTCGTCAATTCTTTCATATTTTCTCATTCCAGGAATTGGTGCTAAAAAGTCATATTTATGCAACATCCAAGCTAAAGAAATTTGTGCTGGAGTTGAGTTTTTACTATTTGCAATATCATTCAACATATCCAATAATGGTTGGTTCTTTTCAACGTTTTCAGGAATAAATCTAGTAATCGCTTTACGTACATCATCGCCATAATATTTTGTTTTTTTTGTATATTTACCACTTAAAAATCCACTTGCTAATGGTGAAAATGGTACGAAACCTATATTTAATTCTTTACAAGTTGGAATAACGTCCTTTTCAAACATTCTTTCCATCATAGAGTATTCACTTTGTATAGCAGTTAATGGAGTAATAGCGTGTGCTTTTTTAATTTGTTCAACATTAGATTGTGATTGTCCCCAACCTCGAATTTTACCTTCTTGTATCAATTCACCAATCCATAATGCAACATCTTCTACATTACTATCAAGAGGGACTCTATGTTCATAATATAAATCGATATAATCTGTTTGAAGTCGTTTCAATGAACCTTCTACTGCCTCTCTGATACCTTCACGGCTTAGTTTTTCTTTCGCGATTTGGTTAGGTTGTGTAAATGGTGAGAATTTTGTTGCAAGAACAATTTTATCCCTAAAAGGTTTAACTGCTTTTCCTACAAGTTCTTCATTCACAAATGGTCCATAGTTTTCTGCTGTATCAAAGAATGTACAGCCTTTATTGTATGCGTATTGAATCATTTTGATAGCATCTTGTTCACTAGGTAATTCACCATAGCCATGAGAAAAACCCATACAACCCATACCTATTGCAGAAACTTCTATATCTCGTAATTTTCTATATTTCATAATTTCTCCTATAAATTAAATTTGTTTCTAACTTCATCAAACATTTTGATTGGTTGCATATTATTTTGAGGTTTACCAATCATTTTATCCATATATAATGTTGTGTACCAATTATCAAATTTATATCCACAATTTTCTATCTTGCCAGCAAGATTATAGCCCATTTTTTTGTGGAATTGCATACTACCAAAGTTAGTATATTCATCTGATGGATATGTTATTAGTGCAATACTTTTTACGATTCCTTGTTCTTTTAAAATATTTCCTAACATTGTATATAATTTTTTCCCAATACCTTGTTTTAAAATATTATTTTTTAAGTATATTGTCATTTCAGCATTCCAAGCATACGCTGCTCTTTGGTGAAATCTACCAGCATAAGCATAGCCATATATTTCATTATTAGATTCTGCAACAATATAAGGGTATGTTTGCAATGTGGTTTTAATTCTATTTTCAAACTCTTGCAATGTTGGAGTTGTATATTCAAACGTTAATGCGGAATGTTTAACGTAGTATGAATATATATCAAGCAATTTCTGTGCATCTTCTACTTGTGCAACTCTTATAGTAATATCCATTTTGTATAATCTCCGTTAATGAATAAAATTTGTATATACAGTTTCTTCTGCTTTTGGTGGTAGAATTCCTGCTTTTTCACCTGCTTCTTTGCATTTTAGATGATATGCCATGTTTCTTGCTAAAATTCTCATATTTTGCATACCTTCTTTATCTTGTTTTACCTCATCAGGATTTTGTCCATGAACCATATTCCAATATCTACCAGAAATTACTGGCATTTGGTTAATTTGGAAATATTTGTTTAATTGGTCTATTGTTGCAGTTGTTCCTGATCTTCTTGCTGATACAATTGATGTTGCTGGTTTATGTATGAAGGAATTGTATCCACCCATAAAGTCAACGAAAAATGCTCTATCTAAAAATGGAACAATCGCTCCACTTGCAGAGCCATAATGAACTGGTGAACCGATTACATATCCGTCGAACTCTCTGGCATGTTCGATAAATTCATTCACTTTATCATTATTAATCACACATTTTCTTAATTTCTCACAAGCACGACACGCTCTACACGGTGAAATTGGTTCTTTTCCTATATGATAAATTTCTGTTTCTATACCTTCATCGTTTAATGTTTTTGCAATTTCATCTAATGCTGTATAAGTACAGCCATTTTTGTTTGGTGAACCGTTTATTAATAATACTTTCATGTTCAATCTCCTTTATATGTATTTTATCACTTGATAGCAACTCTAATGCAAATGAGTTTTACATTTTTTTACAACAAAAGGAATAACTTGATTAGTGTACAAATAGGCTTAATCACTTAATTTGTTAATTAGTTGGTTAATTTCTTTGATTTTATCTTGAACATTTTCATTATTTGTAAATGATTCTGCAACGCATTTTTCTAAATGTGTTGATAAAATATTTTTTTCAATTGATTTTA
>JBNMJS010000114.1:0-3524 GCA_050873965.1 Cyanobacteriota bacterium
GATATTAGTTGTCGATGATGATATAGCAATAAATGAGTTAATCAAAGTTAACCTTGAACTCAATGGATACACCGTACTTCAAGCACACGACGGTACAACAGGTTTTGCAATAGCAAAACAAGAATTGCCTGACCTAATCATACTAGATGTAATGATGCCAGAAGTTGACGGATATACTGTTGCACAAAGAATCAGACAAAATCCTACAACAGAAGAAACTCCTATTTTGATGTTAACTGCACTTTCTCAATTGAATGACAAAGTTAAAGGCTTTGACATTGGAGTTGATGATTATCTTGTTAAACCATTTGAAATGGAAGAACTTCAAGTTAGAGTAAGAGCATTATTAAAACGTTCGAGAAAAATTCCAGAATCAATGGCTACAAAAGAACTTCTTGTATTCAAAGAAGTAACACTTTTACCAGAAAGTTATTCTGTTAAAATTAATGACCAAGTTGCAAAACTAACACCGATTGAATTTGAAATATTTTATATATTATTCCAAAATCACGGAAACATGGTTTCTTCAAAAAAATTACTAAAAGATATTTGGGGTTATGAACCTGATGATGATATTGAAACAATCCGTGTACATATTAGACATTTAAGAAGTAAAATAAACAAAATTTCTAATGACAAAAAATACATAGAAACAATCTATGGTGGTGGATATAAACTAAACATTTAACCTACTATGTATAAATGATTTTTACCATTAAGGGACTTGGTAAAAAGTAAAAAATGTTATAAAATAATAACAAACGTCATACTCATGAGAGAGGGTTATTATATGAAAAAGACATTATTAATTTCTTGTATGTTGTTGGCAACAACAGGAGCATTCGCTAGCGAAGCATTTACGCCAATTAGTTTAAGTTCAGCTGCAACAACAACTACAACAAAAACAACTACAGCAGCACCTGCAGCAACAGGTGAAGAAACTCTAGGTAATGGAAATATCCAAAATGCAATTTTACAAATTGATAATGCACAAGTTGATATTAGAAACCAATTACTAGAATTAAAAACAAAATTTGCTGATATTGATGCTCAATATGTTTCAGTAAAAACAGAAAGAAAAGCATTAAAGAAACAATTAAATTCTGCAGAAAAAAGATTAAAATCTTTAGATAAAGCAAAAGAGAAAATGAGAAAAAATATGTTATAAACATTATAAAAATATTTTTTTAAAATAAAGGCTCGAATATATTCAAGCCTTTATTTTTTTATTAATCTAAATCATCACGACGTCTATATAAATTTCCTTTTTTCTTATGAATACGTTCATTACGTTTTTTTACTCTATTAGATACGCCTTTATAAGCATTATCTAAAGATATTTTTGCTAATTCCTTTTTGGTTAATCTATCATAAAACGTTAACCAATAAACACCTTTTACATCATTTACTGCAAAACTCATTTTGCCAATTATCCTATCACCAGGTTTTATTTGTTGAAACATCAATCTTGTATCACCAAATACAGATGGATAAAATATTTGTTTATAATCATTTGTAAGTGTTATATCCATACAAGAAAACGTTTTATCAGATAAATTTTCCACTTGTAAGGTCAAAACAATAGTGTTCGGTTCACCAAACGGATCCTTTTCATATTCTAAATTTGTAATATGCACTGTAAAACCAGGATATTGCAATTCTTCTTGTTTTAATGCTTCATCTCTATAAACAGGTAATTCAATAGGTGAACTTAACCTAATTTTTATTTGATCACCTGGTGCTATCAAAGCATTTTTACCTTTTCGATACAATGACATAGCAAGTCCAATTGTACCACCGATTGCAGCACCACCAGCGACAGTATAACCTTGTGATGCGATAGCAGCCTCTAATCCTAATGTATTTAAAGCAAACCAACCACCAGCAATACCACCAACAGTTGTATAACCAACGTCTGTTGCAACTATCTTTCCAAATGCTTTAACTGGGTGTAATTTTGTAGATACACCACCTTCTATTGGAATTTTTCTACCATCTGGTGTTACTAAATAATCGAATTTCATTGAAACATACCCATCACGTCCCAATCGTTTAGCATCTTGAGATTGTGTAATAATACCGTGTGCTACAGTACCTTTTGGCAAAACAACACCATTCTTACCTACATCACCAGTAACTTTTGCAAAAAATTCATCACCTTCAATTGTGATGTTACCGTCAATCACTTGTTCAACAGTCATTTCTATAACGTCATGTTTATCAACTTGTTTATATTCACCAGTAAAAGTTTGTGATGGTAAGTCATTTTCAAAAGTTTCTTGAACGCCACCTCTTAACACATCAGAATATACAGGCATGCCTGAAAAAACAAACATTATTAATATAAATATAGAAATTATCTTTTTCATATTATCAACACACATCTCACTCTTTATTTAATAATTATACAATCATTACAAAAAATTTCCACAACAAAAAAGAACCTCAATTATGAGGTTCTTTTCATACAATTATTATAAAGATTGAATTTACCATAATTGTCTAGATGCAATTTGGTCAAATGAAGTAGACCAATCTTGTTTACCTTCTTCATCATATCTAACGACTTTTGATAATCTTGTACTATATGGAACTTCTTCTGTTTCAATTTTATAACCTCTTTCAGGTAAACCACTTTCATTAAATTCTTTTTTAAATCTTTCTAATTCTTTTGGAAATGCCCTATGATAATCTTTAACATCTTGCAATGTTTTATCAAGTTCTCTTTCGTATGTTTTTAAACTAGATGCACCAACACCATTTTCTACAATTGGTGATAACAATGCCATTGCATTCTCTTTAACCTGTTTAGCAATTGGAGCACTTTCAAGATATTTACCTTTTGGATTACCCTTTAATGCTTGATCCATCATATTAAGAGTATAATTTGCATCAATAGTATAATTTTCATCGCCCAAACATGCTTCACGACATGCTTTTTTAACATCATCTATACCAGTAACGCCTTCTTTACTTGCTTTCATCATTGTATTATTACGTTCAATTTGTTCTAATGCTTTTTCTTGTCCTTTTCCTGTCATCAAATAGTTAAACATACTTTCCCTTGCTTCGGCTCTATGCTCAAGCATATCTTGAACAGTTTTAATTGCATCTTCAGGCATTACAGCGTCTAAATCATCAACTGATTTTACCTTAGCCATACTTTCATATTTTTTCAATTGTTCAATTTGAGCATCTTTTTCTGCTATTTTTGAATCTTTATTTTTCAAAACTTGTTGAAAAGATTCTCTCATTTCATCACGAACAGTTTCCATTGCCTTTTCTTTCTCTGATGGAAAATCTGCAATTCTATCAGACTGCATGTCAACAGTATGTTTCAAATCTTTATTTTCATACATTAATGCAGAAATTTTACTTGTAAAATATTCAACGACATCAGCAACTTTTTCTGATTTTGGACCAAATGTACCTTTTACGGCTTCCATAACTTTTGCTGGCTCTACATGTTCACCACTAGCCATTTCTTTAACAAATTTTTCACCAATAGCACCTTTAAAATTAAC
>JBNMJS010000115.1:0-2620 GCA_050873965.1 Cyanobacteriota bacterium
ATTTTATACTTTGTAAACATATATTGTTTTCTTGTTCACAAGAAAAATATCCATTAAAATAATCATATATAATCTAAAAGGAGAATAATATGAAAAAACTACTATTAAGCATAATAAGTGCATTATTTATATTCACTCTATCAACACAATGTGCACTTGCATTCTTTTCTGATATGACAGAATCACATTGGGCATACAAACAAATCAAAGATTTGTCAGAACAAAGTATCGTAATCGGTTATCCTGATGGGACATTCAAACCTGACGACAACGTAACAAGAGCAGAATTCGCATCAATGGCAATCAAAGCACTTGGACAAGAACACGCAAATGTTATCCAACCAATTAAATATACTGACATTGATGACACATATTGGGCTTACGAAGCAATCGAAAAAGCCGTATATTTCGATTTAATCTCTAATACAAAAGATTCTGAGAAATTCAGACCTGAAGATCCTGTATCTAGAGCAGAAGCAATAAATATTGCAGTAAACTCACTAACAACAGAACAAATCAGTGCTCAAAAAGCACACGATGTTTTAGAAAAAAAATATAAAGATGTAAACGATATACCAGAATGGTTTATGGTTGCAGCCGGCAAAGCAGAAATTCTAGACATGTTCGCATCTATTCCACAAAGAGCAAATTATATTGATGCAGATAGACCAGCAACAAGAGCAGAAGTAACTGCAATCCTAAACAACATGATGATTCAAGCAAAATTAAACCCAAATGCGAAACTTGCAGAAGCAATGAGGAAAAAAACTGGCGAAGGCTATGTAATCCCTACTGCATACGTTCAAGGCTCAGTTGGTACAATCCCAGAAGGAGCAGTTGTACCTATTAATGTAAACAGAGGATTTTCTTCTCAAACATCTACAAAAGGTGAACAATTCACAGGTGAAGCAACTCAAAACTACATCACAAAAGATAAATATATACTTATCTACAAAGGAACAAAATTTAGTGGTGAACTTCAAGAAGTACAAGCAGGAAGATGGTTTGTAAGAAACGGTGTTATCCAACTTGGTACAAACATCATCAACACACCTAACGACCAAAACTTTATGCTTGAAACAGTTGGAAACGTAACTATGAAAAAGAACAAGTTCATGACTTGGGTAAGAAAAGTATTTAAAGGTGAAAAATTAGTACTTCCACAAGGTGGTACCGTTTATGTGAAGTTCTTGAAAGAGATAAAAACCGACCTAACAAATGGCTGGATTTATTATCAATAAGATTTAATGAAAATCTCTCTCAAAATTGAGAGAGTTTTTTTTATACATTTTATTCGTATAAATATAACATAATTCGCAGAAAATCATCTAAATTATATCATTCTAGGCAATATATTTAATTATTATTTTGTAAAAAGTAGTGCCAACAAAACAGTCCAGAATAGATATTATAATAAAATCAAAATAATATTTAGTTGTCATGCTAAATTCATTTCAGCATCTATTTTAGAGAGACTCCAAAACTGTCTTAGATTATTATTTCACTTACCTCTCATAAAACAATACTTAATTGTTTTATTCGGCAGAGTGCAGTCGCTAATTTTATTCGCTCACTCTACCAAAAATCCACTTTTGCAATGACAATAATTAAAATATAGCAAATATTACATAACTAAAAATCGGCAATAGCGGAGTGAACCGAGAATGTTAATGAAACACTATGTCGAACTGTTTGAGTGATTTTGAAACATTAAAAAATATACAAAATCACGAGTTGTGAGACTCGATTGTTGAATTATACAATTCTCGTGTGAACGAAAGCGTCGCCGAGAGTTTCTTTCCGCCTCGTTTCTTCTTGAATTATTTGGCTAGTCGCAAAAGCGTGGTTTTGCTCCTAGTTACGGGCTTACGCCCTACCAAAAATTCGCTTTGCGGTCAAAGAAATGAGGCATTAAAATTAAACAAATTCAAATCATAAATAAAAATAATACCTTATTTTGTTACAAAGTTTACAAAAGAAAATAGAACATTAAACGCATAAAATACTTTATGCTAAAATTGAAAAAGGGGGATATTTTCTTGAAAAAAGTATTATCAGCAAAAGATGCAATAAATCTAATCAAAGACGGTGCAACTATTATGATTGGTGGCTTCCTTAGTTGTGGAGCACCTGACAAACTTATTGATGAACTTGTTAATCAAAATATACACGATTTAACAATAATCTCTAATGATACATCTTTCCCAGATGCTGATAAAGGAAAACTAATTGTTAACAAACAAGTAAAAAAACTAATCACCTCTCACATCGGTACAAACCCTGAAACTGGCAGACAAATGCACACAGGTGAACTTGATGTTGAACTCGTACCAATGGGTACATTAATTGAACGTATTAGAGCAAAAGGTGCTGGACTTGGAGGCGTACTTACCCCAACTGGAGTTGGTACTGTAATAGAAGAAGGCAAGCACACTATGGAAATCGATGGTAAAAAATTCATCTTTGAAAAGCCAATAAGTGCTGATTTCTCGCTAATATACGGAACAAAAGTTGATAAACACGGCAACGTAGGATTCTTTGGAACAACAAGAAACTTAAATACAATTATGGCTACAGCAGCTGAAACAGTAATTGTACAAGCAGATGAATTAGTAGATTG
>JBNMJS010000116.1:0-2561 GCA_050873965.1 Cyanobacteriota bacterium
ACATGTTTAAAACCAACAGCAGTTTCAACAACAGGTATGTTTAATTTTTCAGCAATTTTATTAAGCATCAAACTCGCACCAACTGTTTTTACAAGACAGCCCGTCATTTTTCTATCCCTAACTAAATGTAATAATAAAATCGCAATGATTTCGTTTGGTGTTACATATTCACCATCTTCATTGATGAATCCAAATCTATCAGAATCACCATCATTAGCACAACCAACAGAATTTGGTTCAGATTTTACTTTTTCAATTAATTCTTTTAAATATTTTGGTTTAGGTTCTGGCATGCCACCACCAAAATTAACATCATGTTGCATGTGTAAAGTTTCAAATTTAATTCCATGATTCTTCAATAAAATATCAAAATAACCAATACTTGCAGCATACAAACCATCAAAAATAATATTTTTATCCAATGATTTAATAAGTTCAAAATCAATTAATTTTTCAATATGTTCATAATATTCAGGAGCAAAATCTGTTTTTATAATTTCACGAGATTCGCAATCTGTCTCAAATTCTTTACCCAAATTTTCCATTAATTTATCAGTAATTTCTTGTGTTGCTGGTCCAGCATAATCTGGAATAAATTTTATACCTAAATACTCAGGTGGATTATGAGAAGCAGTAAACATAATTGCACAAGCATTTCTATTTTTAGCACAATATGCCAATACAGGAGTTGGTACAACATGAGAAGAATAATAAACATTAAATCCATAACTAGCCAATATTTCAGCAGTGAACTTTGAAAAAACATCTGCCATATTTCTTGGATCATAGCCAATAATTATAGGTTTCTCAATACCATATTTTTCAAAAACATATTTACCAATAGCATTAGTAACTAATCGTACATTTTCTTCTGAAAAATCTTTTCCTACAATTGCTCTCCAACCATCTGTACCAAATTTTATGCTTGTCATTTTGCCTCCAAATTATTGAATATGTGATGGAATTTTGCAAAGGTCTTTTCTAAAATGTTTTCCTCTAAATTCAATCGCTTCAATTTCATTATATAAGTTTGTTGCTGCTCTACTCATTGTTTTTGCCGTAGTAGTAACAACCAAAACTCTATCACCTAATGTTTCATATTCTGTATATTCATTTTGTTTAGTATTCAAATGTGCTAACAATGTATCATCTTGAAGTTCATCTAAACCTTGAATAACTTCATTTTTCACTTGTCCACTTGATAATACGCAACATACTGCAAATTCATCTTTAAAATCCAACATATCATAATCATCAGAGAACGAACCAATTACACATGCCTGCATAAGTTTAAAAATATCATTTTCAACTAATGATAAAACACCTTGTGCATCATGATCTCTCAAAAATGGAGTACATTCAGTAATTGCTATATCACCTTCTGGCGTTAAAACACCTTCAAATCCAATTATACCCATATATGGTTTTAAACCCTCAGAAAGAAAATTAATAATTGGATAAACAATCTCATTCATTAAATAATCTTCATGGTCATAAGTTAACTTTGTGAAAGGTGAACAAGCACCCATACCGTCAGTCAAAACGCCACCATCACCATCAAGAGCGAACTTATAATCTTGTACACTACCTAATGGCAAAGCCTTATAACCGTCTGTTATTACATAAAATGAAAAATTAGTACCATAGACATAATCTTCAATTATAACCTTTGATTCACCACTAAAAAAACAATCTTCAATAAAAGATTTTGCAATATTCATTGATGGGCAAACCATAACAGAATTCTTTGCTTTATGTGCATCTGTTTTTATAACAACAGGCATGTCACAATTTTTTAGATAATCTATTGCCAAATTTTTCTTTTCATAAACAGCAAATCTAGGAGTTGGCAATCTCAATTTATAAAACATTTTCTTTGCAGTTGCTCTACTTGTAGCAAACTGAGCAGCCTCTGTTGTTGGTGCAAAAATCATCAAACCATTATCATTAAACATATTAAAAATATCTGATTTTATTGCAGTTTCCGAACTAGCAATTGTAAAGAAAATATCATTTTCTAATGCAAAGTTTAATAACTCAATAATACTAGATTCTCTAATGTCAACAATTGTTGCAAACTCTTTCATGCCGTCATTACCAGGGGCAACTAATACATTAAATTCTTCTGATAATATTTTTGCTAAGGCAGATTCTTTTGCAGAGTTTCCAACTATAAGAATGTTTTTTTTCATTGATTAATCCTATCTTTTGAAATTTAGTCAGCAGAGAAGATTTCTTTAATATCTTCCATTGTCAATGATTTAGTAATATTTCTATCAACAGAGATTACGCTATCGACAAGGTCACGTTTTCTTGTTTTAAGTTTTTGAATTTTTTCTTCAACAGTATTCTTAGTAATAATTCTATAAACAAATACTTTCTTAGTTTGACCAATACGATACGCACGGTCTGTTGCTTGATCTTCAACTGCTGGGTTCCACCATGGATCTAAGTGCACCACGTAGTCAGCACCGGTCAGGTTCAGACCCTGACCACCTGCTTTTAGACTGATTAGGAAGACATCACCTTCACCTGCCTGGAACTCATTGATAGCTTTAGCA